>CAMYIO010000079.1:6732-23915 GCA_947258515.1 uncultured Ectothiorhodospiraceae bacterium | reverse complement strand
TTTTCATCGTGTGACGGTGCGCGTTTGCGCAGCGGCTCTGCACGGGTATCGAATTGCACGGAAAGTTTTGGCAGTGCCATGAATATATCCCGGTGGCAGTCTCCTGTTCATGATAGACGAAAATTGCAGTAACGGCATTCGATCGCCATCGCATCAAATAAATCACTTCGAAAACAACAGGTAGGAGCGGACCTGTGTCCACGATTTGATAGTCAATAAGATCGCGGACACGGTCCGCTCCTGCGAGTGTGGCAATTGGCACAGACGATACTGTCAAGCCAGCAGTGCATCCCGCACGCGTTCCAGGCGCCCGCGCACGTCTGCGGCCAGTGCCGCAACGCCTTCTTTCTCGACCAGCGACAGCACCGCGGCTGGATCCATAAAGGCAACCGTTACAGAACCATCGTCCTCTTCACGCACCACCACGTTGCAGGGTAACAGCAGACCGATATCCGGGTCGGCATCCAATGCCTGGTTGGCCAGCGCCGGGTTACAGGCGCCCAGAATCAAATAGGGTTTGCGATCAACATCGATTTTTTTCTTCAGCGTGGCCGCCACATCGATCTCGGTCAGCACGCCAAAGCCTTCTTCCTTCAATGCCGCTTCGACCCTGCTTCTGACCTCGTCCATGCTGCCGCTTACGGTGGTACTGAATCCATACATTGTCCTGTCTCCTGTTATTCCGTCAGGCGTCTCTGTGCCTCACGGTATTTTTCAGCCGTCTGCGCGATCACCGCGGCCGGTAACGCCGGTCCGGGCGGCGTCTTGTCCCAATCCAGCGTCTCCAGATAGTCACGCACAAATTGCTTGTCGAAACTGGCCGGGCTTGACCCCGGCGCATAGCTGTCTGCCGGCCAGAAACGCGATGAATCCGGCGTCAGTACTTCGTCGATCAACACCACCTGGTGGTCCGCATCCAGTCCGAATTCAAACTTGGTATCCGCAATGATAATACCGCGTTCGAGGGCGTATTCGGCACAGCTTGTGTAGATAGCCAGGCTGACATCACGCACCCGCCCGGCACATTCAGACCCCAGGATGGCAGAGGCCTTCTCGAAATCGATGTTCTCGTCGTGCGCCCCCATGTCAGCCTTGGTTGAAGGTGTAAAGATCGCGGCCGGCAATTTATCGGCCAGCCGCAAGCCAGCCGGCAGCGGGATAGCGCATACCGCGCCAGTCTGCTGGTAGTCCTTCCAGCCGGAACCGATCAGGTAGCCACGCACGATCGCCTCAACCGGCAAGGCCTTGAGCTTTTTGACAATGATGGCACGGCCCTCGACCTGGGCACGCTCGCCGGCATCCGGCAACACATCGGCCAGTGACAGACCGGAGAGGTGGTTGGGGACAATGTCGCGGGTACGCTCAAACCAGAAGTTGGACACCGCTGTCAGCACCGCCCCCTTGCCAGGTATCGGGTCCGGCAGGATGACGTCAAAGGCAGACAGCCGGTCCGTGGTGACGATCAACAGGTGCTCGTCGCCAATGGCATACACATCGCGCACCTTGCCGCGCGCCAGCAGTGGCAGGCTCTTCAGGGTGGACTCGTAGAGGGTTTGCTGCATCCCGTTACTCCGAAAAACGCGCATTGTACAGCAATCCTCTTATACCGGAGGGCGCGCCCGGGTCAAGCGGGCAGCAAGACACCGGACCCGGGATAAGCGTCTGCTATCGGGCTGCAGGGAGTTAGTAAAACCATGGGAAAATGATAGAATGGACTGCTTTCATTTAGATAACCGCGGATAAGCCAATGAGCGAAGCACCTCGCATTGGCCTGGTCATGGGCAGTAACAGTGACTGGGACGTGATGCAACATGCAGCGGATATGCTGGAGAAACTGGGCATCGCCTTTGAAGCCCGGGTCGTCTCCGCCCACCGCACACCCGACCTCCTGTTTGACTATGCCGGCACGGCCCGCGAGCGCGGTCTGGCCTGCATCATCGCCGGTGCCGGGGGTGCCGCACACCTGCCCGGCATGCTGGCCGCCAAGAGCACCCTGCCGGTTCTCGGCGTACCGGTGCCGTCCCGCTACCTGAAGGGCATGGATTCATTGTTGTCGATCGTGCAAATGCCGAAAGGCGTGCCGGTTGCGACTTTTGCCATCGGTGAGGCAGGCGCCGCCAACGCGGCACTGTATGCCGCCAGCATCCTGGCCACCGCCGACGATTCACTAGCCACCAAACTCGAGCAGTTCCGCAAAGACCAGCAACAAATGGTTTTTGATATGAAACTGCCGCCAGCATCATGATCCTCCCCAACGCCACACTGGGTGTCCTTGGCGGCGGACAACTGGGCCGCATGTTCACACTGGCAGCCTACAGCATGGGTTACCGGGTGGTGGTACTCGATCCGGATCCGCACAGCCCGGCCGGTCTGATTGCTGATCAGCACATCAAGGCCGACTACCGTGACCATGCCGCCCTGCAAATACTCGGCGACGAGTGTGCAGCCGTGACCACCGAGTTTGAAAACGTCCCCGCCGAGAGCATGGAGTACCTGGAAAAATTCTGCGCAGTGCGCCCCAATGCCGAGGCCTTGCGTATTGCACAGGACCGCATCCGTGAAAAGACCTTTGTGCAGGAGCATGGCCTGGCGACGGCGGCGTTTGTCGCCATCTACGAAGATGCCGACATCGTCGCTGCAATCGAGTCCCTGAATGCGCCACTGATCATGAAAACCGCTTCCCTGGGCTATGACGGCAAGGGCCAGGTGCAGGTCAATACACTGGCAGAGGCCCGCAACGCCTTTGAACAGCTGGGTAATGCTGCGTGCGTGCTGGAGGAAATGGTCGAGCTGGAACACGAGGTCTCCGTCATCCTGGCACGCAGCATCGACGGCAAGATGTCGATTTATCCGGTCGGCGAAAACCGCCACGTCAACGGTATCCTGGATACCACCATCGTGCCGGCCGCCATCGAGGCCAGTGTCGGTGAGGCGGCCATTGACATGGCCACCCGACTGGCCGATTCAATGAACTACTGCGGGATACTGGCCGTTGAGTTCTTCTGCACCCGGCAGGGCGAGTTACTCATAAATGAAATTGCCACACGGCCGCACAACAGTGGACACTACACCGTTGATGCCTGCGCCACGTCGCAGTTTGAACAGCAGGTACGCATGATGTGTGGCCTGCCGCCCGGTGACACGCTGATGCTGTCACCCGTGGTCATGACCAACCTGCTGGGCGACATCTGGAAAGATGGCGAACCGCAGTGGCAACATGTACTCAACGAGTCACAGGCACACCTGCACCTGTATGGCAAAAAGAATGCCCGCCCTGGTCGCAAGATGGGACATATCAATTGTCTTGCCGTGGATGTTGAGCAGGCACTGAAGACCACGGCAAAGATCCACAGCGCACTCTCGATCTGAAACTTACTGACGCTACCTGGCTGGCAGTCTTTTGACCAGCAACGCTGCACCCGGCCGTTTTCCGGGTGACGGCCAAGGCACACTCCGCAGGTCAGCACACTGGATGCCATCCACTTCCAGCCTCGCACAGCCCTCTTCACTCCGGGCGCCCTGATCCGCTACACTGTGATACGGGGGTATTACAATAATGAAATACAATGCCGGGTTTTAGACATCAAACCGTTTTCGGCCTGTGTCTGGCACTGGTTGTGCTGACGGCAGTATCGGTCGTCTGTGTTGCACTGCTGTTCATGGAGCGCCAGGACATCGGCCTGCTGCAGCAGCATGTGAACGGACTCCGGGACGAGAACGCCGTGCTCAAGTCACAGCTCGACGACTACCGCAGCGGCCTTGTGACGCAACAGGATGCAGCTGCACGGCTGACAGACTGATTCGGGCGAAGCCTTCATGATGCCGGTGACCGGCCGCCCGGGTGCGCAAGCACGGTTTTCACCAACGGGGGCTTGAAGCGTGGCTGTTCAGGCTACCGGGAACGGATTAACCGTAACTTACAACTCAACAATGACATTTATAGCTGTTACCAGAGACAGGAACATGGAGCGCCCCTTCTGGTATTGATGATCAGTTCAAGTCACCGTCTTTCCAGTATTTGGTGCCCTTGAGCGTTGCCTGCAGGGCAAGCCCGCTCTCCGTCATCTGGTATACGGTGACGCCGTCAAGGAGTATCTCTCCAGCAACTGCACCGCCCTTTTCACCGGCTTTTGCTGCAGCATCCGCGTGCGCACCGAACTCCCAGCCACTCTCGATAAAGCTGTTCATCGTGTCGCTGTCATGGAAGATAAACACGGCACGAAAGTCCTTCACACCGAGTCCAAAACCTATACCCGCTTCTCCCATATTCATGTAGGTATGGCCACCTGTTTTGTTGTCCCTGACCACGCCCTGTCCGCCACTGAAACTGGCGAGAATCAGATTCACGTTGGCATTGCTGAAGACGGCATAACCCGGGGCTTTTGCGACCTGTGATCTGGTATCCGGTCGTTTCCGGTAGAGTTCAGACAAGACCTCCTGTTTCATATCCAGGATTGCCTGTCGCTTTTCATTATTCGTTGTGGCACCGGTCGTCGCGCATGCGCTCAATACCACCACCATCAGGAAAACCAGAATTTTACGTTGCATTTGTTAACTCCCTTCGGCAGCAGCCGGATCATCAGGCATGACGGAGCGAAAGATTCAATCGACCTGCCTGATTCTGAAAACTATCGGCTGCAAAGGGGGTTGCCTTGATGACAGCAGCAGGCATGGGTACAGGTAAAGCGGCCAGCCCGCATAGTGCACCGGCGTGGTTTTCGTATGCACGTGGGGGTATTTTCCTGCGTGATACCAGGGGATGACTCGGTGGTGCAATGACTACCAGCGGGTTATCCATAAAACGTTCGACGACCAGGTCCATCTCCGCCGGCGGCTGCCCCATGATCACCAGGTCGGCGCGATTTTCGACCAGGCTCTTCAATAACTGCTCGCGGTTGGTCACATCAAGGCTCACCGTGATCTCACCGTGCTGCTGGTGAAACGTGGCCAGCAGGCGTGGTGCGAAGTAATTGGCGGTACTCGCCACCGCAATGGTCAGGCGGCCGCGCTGCAGTCCCTTCATCTCGTTGACGACCTGCTCCAGTTCATCGAGTTGCGTGGTGATGACCTTTGCATAGCGATTGAATTCATGCCCGGCCTCTGTGTGGAACACCTTCTTCCCCAGTTGCTCGAATAACGGCAACCCGACCGACTGTTCCAGTTGCTTGATCTGCATGGACACGGCGGGTTGCGTCAGATGCAGCGCCTCCGAGGCGCGCGTGTAACTCAGGTGCTGCGCCACCGCTTCAAATATCTGCAATTGCCGGAAGGTGATGTTCATGGAGTTAATATAGAGATAATCTTATATATAATAAAATAATTATCCAGCAAGGCTTATGGTACATGCCCTGCAGCAAACCGGCAGACGACGCTCATGGAATGCACGGTTTATTGATACACTAGCGTGCCATTACACCCTGCAGCGCTTCACGAAACATCGTGACAACAAGGACAAGGAATATGGAAAGAAAAGAGAATATGCCACTGTGGGTTTTTCTGGGCCTGCTCAATATCGAGACGCGTAAAGGGGCAAGCATCCTGTTCTGGTGCAGTTTTGCATTCGCACTGTTCTGCATACCCCTGTCCTGGTATCTCAACGACTGGTGGTGGTTCGGCATCATGCTGCCCGTCGTGGTCTGGTACGGGCTGTCGATTAAATGGGTGGACAGGCATTCCCTGTGGGACTGATGTAAACCGTCACTGTGATTGCCTCCCTCTCCAAATACCTGGGTATTGAATCCAATCCGGTAAGCCATACCGAGCGACTGGTATCGGCGCTTGGCAGTACCGTGGTGATTGCCTGTATCTTTTTCATCAGCCGCGCATCGCTCGGTCCAACAGCGACACTGCTGATCGTCCCCTCCATGGGCGCCTCCGCGGTGCTGCTGTTCGCGGTCCCCCACGGTGCGCTGTCACAACCCTGGAATGTGTTTGGCGGCCATGCGCTCTCCGCCATCATCGGTGTCAGCTGCGCCATGTTATTCAGCAACGAAATCATTGCCGCCAGTGCCGCCGTCGGTATTGCCGTCGGTGTCATGCATTACCTGCGCTGTATCCACCCGCCAGGCGGCGCCACGGCACTGGCGGCCGTGATCGGCGGAGAAGCCACACACGCGCTGGGCTACCAGTTTGTCTTCACCCCGGTGATGCTAAACGCACTGGTCATGCTGGCCGTTGCGTTCACCTTCAACTTCGTCTTTCCATGGCGCCGCTACCCTGCGTGGCTGGCTGACAAGAACAGGCAAGCGGTTGCCGAAGTACCCCGCATGTCGGAACGGCACATCGAACATGCCGACCTGGTCGCAGCACTCGGCCAGATTGATTCCTTTATCGATGTCTCCGAGAACGACCTGCTGCGCATCTATCAACTGGCAACCGGAGAGGCCGACCAGCGGCACCTGCTCCCCGGGCAAATCGTGCTGGGACATTATTACAGCAGTGTTGAACACGGTGAGGACTGGTCGGTGCGCCAGATCGTTGATGAATCACAGCACCCGGACCCGGAAAAGGACAGGGTCGTCTACAAGGTTGTCGCCGGTGCCGAGCTGGGAACGTCCGGCGTTGTCACACGCACCGAGTTCGCCCGCTGGGCCACGCATGAACTCGCACGCGACGGTAACAACTGGAAACACATGGAAACCTGACGCAAGAGGAACACGGCCATGAGCAATGCAGCAAAACCATCGTCAGCGACCGAAAAAGGTGTCTACCACGCACCCTGGGAAAAGGCCTTTGACAAGGTATTAACACCCTTCGAGGAATTCATTCATCGCCAGACCACCGGTGGCCTGCTGTTAATGGCCACGGCTATTATTGCCTTGCTGTTCGCCAACGGTCCCCTGGCGTATCTGTATCAGCAGCTACAGCACCTTGAGATTGGCCTCCACATCGGCAGCTGGTCACTGGAACACAGCCTGCACCACTGGATCAACGATGGCCTGATGGCGCTGTTCTTTTTCGTTGTCGGGCTGGAGCTGAAACGTGAAATCCTGGTGGGTGAACTGGCAAACCCGCGCATGGCCGCACTGCCTATCGTCGCCGCCATCGGGGGTATGGTGGTACCCGCACTGATTTATTTTGCCTTCAGCCCGGAAGGTGATGCCGCCCGTGGCTGGGGCATCCCGATGGCCACGGACATCGCCTTTGCCCTTGGCGCCATCGCGCTGCTGGCAAGTCGCGTACCGAGGTCATTGATCACGTTCCTGGTCGCGCTGGCCATCGTTGATGACCTGGGTGCCGTCATGGTGATTGCCGTCTTCTATACCGAGAAACTGTCCATGGGCTGGTTGATGACCTCGGGCATTTTCTTTGGCCTGTTGATGGTGCTGAATGTTGCCGGCATTCGCAAGATAACGCCGTATGTCATCATTGCTGTGTTCCTCTGGTATGCCATGCTGCAGTCCGGAGTCCATGCCACGCTGGCAGGCATCCTCGGCGCCTTCTCGGTACCGGCACGCCCGAAATACAATCCGGCGCGCTTCAGTGAACAGGTCAAGGAATCGATTGCCAAATTCGATGCCAGCCATGTACCCGGTCAAAGCATCATGACGAACGACAAGCTGCGCGGCATCGTGCATTCACTCGAGAGTGGCGCACTGCAGGTGCAGGCACCGCTGCAGCGTCTGGAACATGCCTGGCACCTGCCGGTCGCCTACCTTGTCATTCCCGTGTTCGCGCTGTTTAACGCCGGTATCCCGCTGGACTTCGCCAGTATCGGGGACACCCTGAGACACCCGGTAACACTCGGTGTCTCAATGGGCCTGATTGCCGGCAAGGTCCTGGGTATTTCCGGTTTCAGCTGGGTAGCCTTGAAGCTGGGAATCGGCCGATTACCGGCCGGCACCCGTTTTAACCAGATTATCGGTGTCTCGCTGCTTGGCGGCATTGGCTTCACCATGTCCATCTTTATTGCCGAGCTGGGATTCATTCATCAACCGCAGTTGCTGCTGATGGCAAAGACCGGCATTTTGTTTGCCTCGCTGTTTGCAGGGATAACCGGATTCATCTGGTTGTTCCTCGCGGGCAGCAAGGACTGACTGACTTAACTGCCACCGTCATTACCCGTCGACATGACTGTACAACGCTACATTACCCTGCCACTGCTGTTACTGGTGCTGGCCAACCTTGTGCCGGTATTCGGTGTGCTCTACCTGCACTGGGATGTCGGTGCCATTGTCGTGCTGTACTGGACGGAAAATCTGGTGGTCGGCGTCTATAACCTGTTAAAGATGCTGGTCACCGGCGGCACCGCCGCCCTCGGTACCCTGCTGTTTTTCTGCCTGCACTATGGCGGCTTCTGCGCCATCCACGGCCTGTTCGTTCTGGAACTGACACAGTTTGCAGGGGAAATCTCCAGTGAACTGCCCGTCGCCAGCTGGCCCGGGCCACTCGTCGTGGTCCAGAAAATCCTCTACTTCGGACAACAGATACTCGCTGCCGCGCCGCCGGAATTCGGCTGGGCCTGCATCGCCCTGCTGCTCAGCCACGGCGCCTCTTTCCTGCTGCTATTCATCGGGCAACGGGAATACCGGCACACCAGTGTCGATGCACTCATGGCCGCGCCCTACAAACGCATTGTGGTGTTACACGTTGCCGTCATTATTGGCGGCTTCATTATCGTTGAACTGGGTCAGCCACTGGGCCTGCTGCTGGCACTGGTTGCACTCAAGATCGGCATGGATATCATGCTGCATAATCGCGCGCACCGTGCAATCTCTGCAGCAAGCGAACAGGCAGCAGCAAACGGGAACACCCGACCATGACTGAAAACAACGGCACGCATGACCGGCACGGTCCTAACGTGCGTGTGCACCCGCCCATTATCTATGCCATCAGCATCCTCTCCGGCATCGGGCTGAATAATCTGTGGCCACTGCCAATGCCGTTTGGCCTCCATGGCCGTCTGTACGGGGGCATCATTATTGTCATTGCCTCCCTCATTGCCGCCTGGGCGCTGTTGCATTTTCACAGGAACGACACCGATGTCCGCCCGGACAAACCGGACAGCGCACTCATCACCTCCGGTCCCTACCGTTTCACACGCAACCCGCTGTACATGGTACTGACGCTGGCACAGCTTACGGCCGCCGTCTGGCTGGATAATCTTTGGATACTGTTGCTGGTGATAGCATCTGTCACCGTCATTACCCGCTATGCCATCACCCGCGAGGAACTCTACCTGGAGCAACTGTTCGGCCAGGAATACCTGAAGTACAAGCAACGCGTTCGACGCTGGTTCTAGACAATGGGATTTCTCACAAAGCTGTTTAGTAGAAAGCCGGCGGCGCCCTCACCGGTCGAGCAGGTCTCGAGGATACTCGAGCACTTTGCAACAGCCACCAGCATGGGCATCGATCGCGAAGACCTGGCACGCTATCCCGCCAAACAGCGCCAGGTAATGGCCTTTCACTTTGGCGCCATAGAATACCTCGCCGGTGAATTCCGGCTGGATGAAACACAGATGCTGGGTGTGTTTGTCATGTTTCTCGACAACTACTTCATCATGCCGATTACCGAGACCGGCAGTATCAGCGAACGCGTACAGGGATTTCACGACAAGCCGCAGGAGCGCGAATATCTCGAGGCCGGTGCTGATGTCTGCCACCGCTGGCATGAACTGAATGAACGCCGCGCCCCCCTGCAACTGGGTGAAATGCTGGCTGCCTCTTGAGCCGCTCCACCCTCAAAACCCTGCTGCACGAGATCCATGCCTGCCACATCTGTGAAGCACACCTGCCGCTGGGGCCCAACCCGGTACTGCGCGCCAGCAGCACGGCACGGATCCTGGTCGTCGGACAGGCACCCGGAACCCGGGTGCACGCGACCGGCATCCCCTGGAATGACCCCAGCGGTGACCGCCTGCGCGACTGGATGCAGCTCGCCGAGATGCCCGCCATCAAGCTGGCCATCCTGGTAGGCAAGTACGCACAGAACCACTACCTCGCCAGCCGGCGCGAGTCGCTGGCCGACACCGTGCACCGCTGGCAGCAGCACCCGCCCGGGTTTTTCCCGCTGCCGCACCCCTCGCCGCGCAATCTGCGCTGGTTCCGCGAGCATCCCTGGTTCGAGAAGGAGGTCCTGCCGGCATTCCAGCGCCGCCTGGCGACAATCCTGCAATAAGAATCATTCGCGCCTGCAAGGTGCGGCAGCGTCTTGCGGGCGCGTCATCTGTGAAATATCCCTGATATCATGAGTCTGAGGTCCGCCTGGCGGGAGCGCGTGCCATCCGAGTCTGGTAACATTCCGTCTGGTTCAAGCCCATGCCCAAGTCAACTTACCCACTACTCAGCCGCATTGATTCACCCGCAGACCTGCGTGGACTGGCGGATGAGCAACTTGTGCAACTGGCCGATGAATTACGTGAATTTCTGATCGAATCGGTTTCCAGTACCGGCGGCCACCTGTCTGCCGGACTGGGCGTGGTTGAGTTGACCATTGCGCTGCACAAGGTGTTCAACACACCGCATGACAGGCTCGTCTGGGACATCGGACACCAGGCCTATCCACACAAGATCCTCACCGGCCGCCGCGATGCCATGAGCAGCCTGCGCTGCCGCGACGGATTGAGCGGCTTCCTCAGACGCGAGGAAAGTGAATACGATGTCTTTGGTGCGGGCCACTCCAGCACCTCCATCAGTGCCGCGCTGGGAATGGCCGTGGTGGCCTCGCTGCAGAACGCCGAGCGGCAAACAGTCGCCATTATCGGGGACGGGGCCATGACGGCCGGCATGGCCTACGAGGCGCTCAACAATGCCGGCGACCTGCACAGCGATCTGCTGGTGGTCCTCAACGACAACGAGATGTCGATTTCCCGCAACCGCGGTGCCATGCATAACTACCTGGCGCGCATCCTCACCGGCAGCCTCTACACCGGTGTCCGTGAAGGCAGTAAAAGTATTCTCAATCACCTGCCGGGGACCCGGAAATTCGTGCGCCGCTGGGAAGAACACATGAAGGGCATGATCATGCCCGGCACGCTGTTCGAGGAACTGGGCTTCAATTACATTGGACCGATCGACGGCCACGATATTCCCACACTGCTGAAGACTCTGCACAACCTGCAGGGACTCAAGGGGCGCCGCTTCCTGCACGTGGTCACACAGAAAGGCAAGGGCTACCACCCGGCCGAAGCGGATCCCTGCAATTTCCACGGCGTCGCACCCTTTGACCGGGAGACCGGAGAGCAGCAAAAAACATCCTCCGCCATGACCTATACCCGTGTGTTCGGCGAGTGGCTCTGCGACATGGCGCGGGTCGACAGCAAACTTGCGGGCATCACTCCCGCGATGCGCGAGGGTTCGGGACTGGTGGAATTCTCGGAACAGTTCCCGGAACGCTATTTCGATGTCGGCATCGCAGAGCAGCATGCCGTCACCTTCGCCGCCGGCATGGCCTGTGAAGGCATGAAACCGGTGGTCGCCATTTATTCCACCTTCCTGCAGCGTGCCTATGACCAGCTCATCCATGATGTTGCACTGCAGAATCTGGATGTCACCTTTGCCATTGACCGCGCCGGCCTGGTGGGTGCCGATGGTGCAACCCACGCCGGGGTGTTTGACCTGAGTTTCCTGCGCTGTATACCCAACATGGTGGTGATGGCGCCCGCCGATGAAAACGAGTGTCGCCAGATGCTGACCACGGCCTGGCAATACAACGGGCCGGCCGCGGTCCGCTACCCGCGCGGCACCGGACCCGGCGTCACCCCGGCAAACACGCTGCTGCCACTGCCGATCGGCAAGGCGGCTGTCTGCCGCCACGGCTCGCAAGTCGCCATCCTGGCCTTCGGCAGCCGGGTCGCGGCGGCACTCACAGCAGCCGGGACACTCGATGCCACGGTCGTCAACATGCGCTTCGTGAAACCACTGGATAGCGGCATGATCGCCGCCATGGCAGCCAGTCACGACCTGATTGTCACCGTTGAAGAGAATGCATTGGCGGGTGGCGCCGGATCCGCCGTCAACGAAGTATTGCTGGCGGAGGGTGCCGACAACCGCATCCTGAACCTCGCAATCCCGGATGTTTACATCAGCCACGGCGATCACCGCCAGCAGCTGGCCGAATGCGGTCTGGATGCCGCGGGGATTGTTGCCGCAATAACGGATGCTTCTAAAGAAGATCTGCTGGCCAGGTCTGACATCGCAACCCCTCCGGGCAAGCTGTTGAATGGCTGAAGCAGAGATACGCAAAAGTATCGACGAGGGGCAGGCATAAACGGGGGAGTCCATGAGCAGTACCTCAGAGATTTTTTTCCGCCGCAAGGAAACCGCCCGTGAACAGGTCTCACTACCCGCCCCGCTGTTTAACCGTTGCCAGCTGTTGTTGAATCGTGCCGCAACGGCCCACGTCTTTGTGCCGGTTCGATCGATGCAGTTCCAGGCCGTGATTGATAGTGATGAAATCATCTTTGTGGATAATCTCGGTTATGCCGTCGAGGACGGACACGGTGGCCGCCTGATCGTGCTTGCATGGAAATTCATCGCACAGGGTCTGCGTGACTCGCTCACCGAGCCGGTACCGATCGAGGTGATTTACTATGGCCCCGAACGACATGAAACACATCGCCGCCTCATGGGCGAATTCCCGAAGGCACTGGACAGCTATGAAGCCAGGTCAAGCGAGGGCCTGGGTGAAAACAGGACGGCAACAATCCTGCCGTTCACACCGGAACCAAACAGGGGCCAGTGATGAATGGTCCCTGCTCAAGCTGTGTCATCAATATAAAAAAACTATTGTCCACGGAAGCACACATTGCCTTACCGGAAATATTTCAGTGTCCTTCTTTGTCCTTCCGTGTGCTTCCGTGTGCTTCCGTGGCGTGATTCTCAAGTCACCGAGACTGTCTGATGCCTGAACACACCCCTGACGATCACGCGGCAGCAGAGAATCTGTCGCCGCTGCCTGTCAGGAACCGTTCCTTCCTGTGCTTCCTGGGGACGCAGGCACTGGGCGCCTTCAATGATAACGTCTTCAAGCAACTGGTATTGCTGCTTGGCATCGGCTACCTGATGGCAGGCGTGGAATACCAGGCTGTCGTGCAGTTCCTGTTCGCACTGCCGTTTCTGCTTTTTTCAGGACTCGCCGGTGATATCGCCGACCGTTTCAGCAAGGGCCGCCTGATGGTGGTGTGCAAACTTGCCGAGATCATCATTGCACTGCTGGGGGTTGGCGTCTTTTTAATGATGTCCACTGCCCCTGCGGGTTCCGGAAATCCATCGTTTTATCTCTGGCTGCTCGCCGCCGTGGTCTTCTTACTGGGAACACAGAGCGCGTTTTTTGGACCACCCAAGTACGGCGGTATTCCGGAACTGGTACGCCCCGGCGATCTCATCACGGCCACCGGTATGACGCAGATGACCACATTCCTTGCCATCATTATCGGGGTAGCGCTGGCGGGGCTGCTTGCCGACCTGTTCGCCGGGCGCCTTTACCTGGCCGGCCTGGTGACCGTGTCAATCGCCGTGCTCGGCACGCTGGCCTCCCTGGGCATTGCACGAAATCCGCCGAGTGACCCGCAGCGACGCATCTCGGCCAGGTCCTTCACCAGCAATATACGCACGCTGTTCAGGATCTGGCGTAACGACGGCCTGATGATGCGCATCATGGTGATCTATTCATGGTTCTGGTTTCTCGGTGGAGTGACGCTGACGGCGGTGAATGCCTACGGACGCTTTCAGCTGGGGCTGACCAATTTTTCAACCAGTCTGCTGGTGGCAACCACCTCCCTGGGTATTGCCTGCGGCAGCATCCTGGTCGCGCGACTGTCACATGGCAAGGTGCGCATCGGGCTGGTGGTGCCGGCGCTTGCTGCACTGGTCGTCTGCCTGTCGGTGTTCGCGCTGCTCCCTGTCCACAACCCCACGGCAGAGGACATCGACCGCTTCAACCAGCTGAAGCAGTCTCCCGAACTGCTGGAAGCCGCGCACATCATCCCGCTGGCGGCGGTTGCAACCCGGTCAAGCGCCTACATCCTCTGCTTCCTGCTGGGCATCGCCTCGGGATTCTACTCGGTACCGCTGCTGACTTTCATCCAGGCGCGTCCCTCAGCCAGCGAGAAGGGCCGGGTGTTTGCCGCCGTGAACTGGCTCAACTGGGTTTTCATTCTGACCGCGGCACTGACCTACGGCGCCGGCATGAGCGTGCTTGCAAACCGCGCCAACCTGCTGCTGGCAGGCCTCGGCGTGCTAACCCTGTGCGTGGGCAGCGTGTTACTGCCCGGCATCTTCCGCCACCTGCAGCAGCAGCGGCCCACGTTTGTTTATTTCAGGGATGAATAGTCAATTGCTGCGGAATTCATCGCTCAGGCAGTGACATAACTGACAACTGTTTGCCACAGCTGGAATCGCTGTATACAAATGTGGAATTCGTGATTCAGTCGGGTGTAGCATAGCCACGCTATTTTTCTATGAAGAACGGAAGAAGGCCGCGTCAGCTGCCATAACTGCAACCATTCTGGAGGATCTATGGATGCCCTGGTGACACTCGCTGTAGTAGCTGTCATCGTTGTGTTGATATTCGATTACACCAACGGCTTTCATGATGCCTCCAATATCATCGCCACGGTGATTGCCTCCCGTGCCATGACACCGGTACAGGCCGTCATCATTGTTGCGACGTTTGAATTTCTGGGACCGTTACTGGGCGGCACCGCCGTCGCCAACACCATCGGCAAGTTTGTCGATGTCGGTTCACTGCAATCACTGGATGCCGTGGCGATTATCCTCTGTGGCATCATCGGGGCCATCACCTGGAACCTGGGGACCTGGTGGTTCGGTATCCCGTCCTCATCGTCCCATGCCCTGGTGGGTGGCCTGGTGGGTGCGGTGGTGGTATCCGCCGGTGTTGACCACGTGGCGTGGGGCTTTAGTGAGCTTGCACAGGGCCATTTCACCGGGGTGACCAAGGTGCTGATTGCCCTGGTGCTCTCGCCGATTATCGGTTTCTGGGCCGGATTCATGATCCACCGCCTGATGAAGTTCCTGCTGCGCGCGGCAACGCCCGTTGCGAACAAGTATTTGCGCCGCGTCCAGTTTTTCACCTCGGCCGGTCTCGCCTTCTCGCACGGTGCCAACGATGCCCAGAAAAGCATGGGTATCATCACCCTGGTGCTGCTGCTGGGCGGCTTCATCACGGAGTTCGTGGTGCCGTTCTGGGTGATTCTTGCGTGTGCCACGGCCATTACCCTCGGCATCATGTCCGGTGGCTGGCGCATTGTCCGTACCGTTGGCTTTGGCATTTACAAGGTACGCCCGTTGCATGCATTTGATGCGCAATTAACCTCTGCCTCGGTGATCTTCGCGGCCTCAATGATCGGTGCACCGGTGTCAACCACCCACGTGGTGAGCTCATCCATCATGGGGATTGGCGCATCGGAGCGGCCCAGGGCGGTTCGCTGGGGCAAGGCACGCGAGATCCTCAAGACCTGGATCATCACCATTCCCGGCGCAGCCACGGTTGCAATACTCTGTTATTACCTGGTGCACCTGCTCACAGGTGTGGCATAGGCTGCACAACAAACCTTATTGCATGGAGACGACAACAATGAGCGCCAACAAAGACTCGCTATTGACCCGGTTGGTAGACAGGGTATTCCCCCGCATGCCGGATTTCTATTCCCTGCTCAATGATCAGTGTGACCTCGCTGTCGAGGCGATGGAGGTGTTCGTGCAGTTCATGGAAAAGGGTGACAAGGCACTGGCCAGACAGGTACGGGCACTGGAAAAACGCGGTGACGAACTCAAGGAAAGGAACACCGACATCCTCAGCAAGTCCTTTTCCACCCCCATGGATCGCGAGGATATCTATCGCGCGATAACCAGTATCGACCACATCGTCAATTACGCCAAGACCACCACCCGGGAAATTGAAGTGCTGAAACTGAAGCCTGACAAGTACATGCTGGAACTTGCTGTATTACTGAAAGAAGGTGCGTACGCGCTGCAGCGGGGATATCGCAAACTCTCGACAAACCCGAACCAGGCAGATGAGGACGCCCAGGCGGCGCGCAAGGCGGAGCGCAGTTCTGAAAAGGTCTATCGCCGGGCGCTGGGCGAACTATTCCGTGAAAAAGGCTACATAGAGGTGCTGGAGAATCATGCGGCAGATACCAGGGCGACGGCCATTAATCTGGTTATCGACATCTTCAAACACCGGGAGATTTACCGCCACCTGTCCAATGCGGCCGACCGCCTGGCACGAGCCGGCGAGGTATTGCATGACATTGTCGTCAAGATTTCATAGCTACACCGGCCTTGCCGCTGAAGAAACAGCAACAACAGCCGCTGTGCTGAAACTCGACTATGGCACAAGGTGCTGGTGTTCAATTCCCTGTTTCCAGTGAATGATATGCTCCATCGCCGGGCTGGTATAAAAGATACCGTCCTTCGTAATCATCAGAATTTTATGCGCATCCATGCTGTCAGCAACCGTCTTCCAGTCCTTGATGCCTGCCGCAAGTAATGCCACGGCAGAAGCATTGGCAACCATGGCGTTTTCATGCATCACGGTTACCGAGAGCACATCCCTGACCGGCAGACCAGAGCGTGGATCCACGATATGCCGGTAGACAAGATCACCTTTGCCGAATGACTGGTCAAATGCGCGCACGGTGACAACGGCCTGATCATCGATGTTTTCTATAGAGCCTATTAAATGCTTGCCGCTGGCGTCCGGTATGCCAATCCACCAGTCATGGTCACCGCGCGTACCCATTGTTCGTGCGCTGCCACCGATATCGATCATGGCATTCGAAACACCGATGTCAGCCAGGTGCGCTATGCCTTTTTCCAGCGCAAGCCCGCGTATGATGTCGCCGAATTCCAGTTTCACCAGCCGGTTGCGACTGCTCACCTGATTACCTTTGATAGTCAGGTCATCCATGGAGGGATGCCCGGCAATTGTCTTCGCCACCTGCTCATCGATCAGTCGCTGGACTTCATCCGGGTAGGGAACCTCGCTGCATTGCTCCTTGCCGCAATGGAACTCCCACAATG
The DNA here is from genome assembly GCA_947258515.1 of uncultured Ectothiorhodospiraceae bacterium. Classification (GTDB taxonomy): domain Bacteria; phylum Pseudomonadota; class Gammaproteobacteria; order UBA9214; family UBA9214; genus UBA9214. The sequence continues at coordinate 6,927 of CAMYIO010000079.1, read as the reverse complement.
CTGTCAGTTTCCCCGTTGCAGGATTGAAGAGTCCATCACTTGCAGTCGACAGCTTTTTGGCCTCCTGGATCAGCTCGACGAGACCATCACTGACCGTCATGTTGCGTCCCTCCGCAATCGCCGCGTTCAACTGCTGTAATTCACCCCCGTCTTCAAAGGTGTAACCGATATAGTCCAGCGTCTGCAGGGCTTGTT
>CAMYIO010000079.1:0-6712 GCA_947258515.1 uncultured Ectothiorhodospiraceae bacterium | reverse complement strand
CAGCCTGTTTCGCCTCTTCCGGCAACAGTCCCGCGATACTGATTTGCGCGAAGGTACCGAGCACATTCAGTTCATCTTCATAAACACCGCCATTGCGCTCGCAGCTTGTAGCAAGCAGCGACACAAGGGCAGCCATCAAAAAACCCATTACGAATTTATGTTTCATGACGTGTTCCTGTATTGAATATTTCATGGCATGAATAGCCGCCGGATTACTGGTTCATGGTGTTATGTAAAGTGCGCGGCATTGATCCACATGTGTACGAGAATACTGGCGCCGTAACCGCAGCCAGGGCCCCTGAAATGAACCCGGTCGCAGGATCAATGTAATTTTTCATTGTGATCATCTCAGAAAACCAGGTTCATCATGACCATCATGACCACCAGGAACAGTATCGTCATGATGCCGCCGGCACGCATGAAATCCGGGACACCGTAACCACCCGGCCCCATCAGCAGGGCATTCACCTGGTGCGTCGGGATCAGGAAGGCGTTGGAGGTGGCGATGGCCACCGTCAACGCAAACACCGCCGGGTCGGCCCCGGCTGCAACGGCAAGATTAACCGCCAGTGGCACCAGCAGCACCGTGGCACCCACGTTCGACATCACCAGGGTAAAGAAGGTCGCCAGTATAGCCAGCGCTCCCTGCAACACCCAGACGGGTACATCACCCAGCATGGCGAGTGTCTGTTGTGCAATCCAGGCGGCAGTGCCGGTGTTCTCTACCGCCATGCCCAGTGGTATCAGGCTGGCAAGCAGGAACACGGTTTTCCAGCTGACCGCTTCATAGGCCTCGTCGATGTCCATCACGCCGGACAGCACCATGCCCAGTGCACCGGTCAGCAGGGAGATGGACAGGCGCAGGTCCGAAAACAGCACCAGGCCAAGTGCGACCAGAAAAAAGAACAGCGCGTAACCCACCTTCTGCGGACGTGTTTCTTCATGCGGATACTCGGAGGTCACCACCACGAAGTCGCGGTTTGATTCCAGCCGGGCCAGCGACTCCCAGGCCGTGTGCACGACCAGCGTGTCACCGGCCTCCAGCGGCAGGCTGCGTATATCCTCGCCCTCATGCAGGGTTTCGCCGCGACGATGCAGAGCGACCATGGCAAGACCATAGGTCTTGCGCAGCCACACATCACGCGCACTCTTGCCGATTAACTTTGAACCGGGCGGTATAACCACTTCGGCAACACCGGACCGGGTCGATGCCAGCACTTCACGCAAGTCCTTCAGGTGTGTGCGTTTCTTCAGCCCGTATTTCGCGACAAACAGGTCAACATCGTGGGGTGACGCCAGGATGGCCATGGCCATGCCCGCCTCGATGCCGAGATCACGTGCCAGTGCACCGGGTCCGACGCGGGTTTGCTTGTTCTTGCGATGGGTTGCAATGACGCGGATATGCGAACTGCCTTCGATATCGTCCATCATTTGTCCAACCATCGCGCTGTTAGCCGGAACCTTCACCTCGAACAGGGCGTAGTCGATGCCGTAGATATCCTGGAAATAGCTCATGGTATTGGCACCGACGGTGGTGCCACTTTCGGATTTTTTGGTCGGCAGCACGAATCGACCGAACAGCACAAAATACAGAACGCCGGTGGCCACCAGCGCAATACCGATCGGCGCCACACTGAAGAGGTGAAAGGCACTCATTTTCTGACCCGGTGGCAAGGCCTGGTTGGATGTCATCATCAGGTCGTTAAGCAGGATTAACGGACTTGAACCGACCATGGTGACGGTGCCGCCGAGGATGGCGCAGAATCCCATCGGCATCAGCAGGCGCGACAGGGGCAGACCGCTGCGTGCCGAGATGCGACTGACCACGGGGAGGAATAACGCCGCAGCCCCGACGTTTTGCATGAAGCTCGATATGATGGCCACGGTTGTGGAGATCAGCGGAATGACACGTTTTTCCGTACTGCCACCGTGTTTCAGTATGCTTCTGGCCACGACGTTCATGACGCCGGTTTTATCCAGGCCCTTGCCGATGATCATCACCGCGATAATCGATATCACCGCGTTACTGGCAAAGCCGTCAAACAGGTGTTGTGCCGGTACAAACGGCTGCTCGATTCCAAACAGCGGGCCTACCATGGCAGTCAATCCCAGTAACACCATGATGCAGATCGCGGCCACATCCACTTCAACGATTTCGAAAACAAACAGGTAAATCGTAAGCAGCAATATCGATGACACCCACGCGATCTCGATCGTCGGGACCGCTCCGGTCAGTACAAAGGCAACGCCCAGGAAGATGACGGCGCCCGTGAGGCGTTTAACCAGGGCTGCTTTTGATAGTGTACTCACGTGATACTCCGGATAATAAATTGATGACGACACCACCCTGAAATAGCAGTATCGCAGTCGAATTGAATGCAATTAATGCAGTCACAATGACCGCAGTTGATCAAGCGGGATGGTTTGAAGCGGGTGGACCGTGAAGGATAAGACTGGGGTAGGCATCACTGCCGGTGCCAGATGACAGCATCTGTGCAACATTCAGGTCTGCTGACAGTAAATTGTTTGCGTTCCTTGCCGGCATGGAACCGCTGATCAGCGTGTCGCCTTCGGATGAGTCCGGCACATACTCGGACTCCAGTTCGATTTCCTGATATTGACTTTCCGCCCAGCAAACCGAATTGCTGACACTGGCGCCGAACACAAGAGCCATGAGCAGCGGGAGCCACAGGGCTTGCATGGTTCTTTGTGCAGAGACTGGCATTTAATCAGGATTTTGCGTTTATATGCTGCTGCTATAGCTCTTTAATAAGATTTTTCTAATATAACCAAATAATAATTGTTTGTCAAAAATGACACCATCGCCCGCCCATGCACACGGTGGAAAACCCTGGAAACACAGCTACTCGTCTCGAGGTGTAAACAGCAGCGTGCTGACGACACCTTCCTGCTGCCAGATCAGCGCCAACCTGCCATTCAGAAAACCGAATCCGGTGACGCCTGACAGCGCCTGCAGATAACGGTTCTCCAGCTCCATGGCCGCTGGCGGGCAGGCCATGCGGGTACTGCCGATCTTGCCCAGTGTTATCTCCGCGTACCTGTCACCTGCCGTGAGCGAGCCAAAATAATTGTTACAGCCGGCACGGCCGGATATGCGGTCATTGATGAAGACCAGGGTAACAACCAGGCCGTCGGGAACGGCTTCATCCCGGGTCATTTTCTCCAGCTGCCATTCCTTCCCCTCGATGTCTGCAAGCGACAGCGAACCCGTGTTACGTTGCTCAACTTCCCGCAGTCCGTCGGGTCCCGTCTCCCATATACGGGTGACGGTCTCGGTGGGACAACAGGCGGCATCATTCGGCCCCTGCTGCACCAGGTCCAGCTCGATACGCCCAGCGGCGATTCTGCCCGCACGCAGCTGCACACGGTCACCGACCAGGGCCGTCGCGGTATTGACCGCGTGGCCGTCGCGCCGCGCCACGATCGCTACGTAGGTGTTCACCGCGGATCCCCCTGATGTTTCCCAAAGCGTGATGACGGCTTCCGGGGGCCACTCGCCATCGAGATCGCCATGCAGGTAAAAGTCTTCTACCAGCCCGACCGCCGGGCGTGATGCCGCACCATCCTCGACAGGCTCACCTTCCCAGTGACCCTCCACAAGCGTTAGCGCTTCTTCATGGATACCCGTATAGCTGATGCTGCCCAGTTCCTCCATCTCCGGCACCCTCGTCAACGACGCACTTTTCTGGTCAGTTGCTGCCGCATCGTTACCGTTATTCGGCGAGCACCCGGACAACGCCACGAGGATAAAGACAGCTGTCATGAACAGTGCATGCAAATCCCGGGATACACACTTCATCTGTTTGCTCCTTCTGGTTTTGATGCCCGCCACACGCAGCCCGATCGACTGGCAACTCAAAAGCGCCGCACCGTCTGCAGTATAGTTTACTGAATCAGTTGCACAGCGGCATCACGCTTGCTGCCTGGAATTTCAGACAGACCTCGCCGTCAGTGCCGCATGGCGTTGGCCAGTGGCCGGAACTGCAAAGTGTAGAACATTTCCAGGTAACGTTGCGTCTCGGCCCGTTCCAGGTCGGTGACATAACGCCAGAAACCATACACACGTGACAGGGTCATGAGGCGTTCCGCATAGCCTTTCCAGGTATAGCGCTCGTTCACGCGCTGCAGGGCGCCGCGGGAAATGCGCTGCCACTCCCCGGGGTCCTGCCGGCAATGCGCGAAAAAATCCGCCATGCGCTGCGCGGCGACGGCGCCATGGTTGGGATCGATATGAAAACCGGAAATGCCGTCCTCGATAATCTCCAGGGGACCACCGAAACAGGTTGCAAAGGTCGGCAGACCGGTACCCATGGCCTCGATAACGGTAAGGCCAAACGCCTCGAACAGCGCCGGCTGTACAAAGGCACCGCCATGATCGGCAATGACACGGTACAGCTCGCCGGCAAAGCCCTTTTCGAGGTGCATGCCCAGCCATCTGAGCTGGCCATCCAGCTGATGCTCGTCCATCAGGCGGTGCATGTACTGGAGCTGCTCGCGCTCCTCGGCGTCGCCGGCCTTTCCCGGGTCGACATGCCCGGCGACTACCAGCAGGTTCGCCCCGGCACGCAATTCGGGGCATTCCGCAAACCATCTCACCAGGCCGGTTATGTTCTTTATCTGGTCCATGCGCGCCATGGTGAAAAGGATGGGTTTGTCACGTTCCTCAAGAACGCCGCGAATATCCTCCCGGGTCTGGTGACCAAACAGCAGCTCCTCGAATTCCGCATGCAGGTGCCTGAGTCGCCGCTCGGTGTCGGTCGCGGGAAAATAAATATCCGGGTCCGCCCCCGGCGAGACGATATTGAATTTCGGATCGAACACATCGATGCCGTGCACCACCCGGTAGAGGCCCGGCAGGGTATAGGCACCATGTGCCTCGTACTGCCCGACACTGTCCTCTGTTCCCGCGATTTCCTGGTAGGTGGAGGCGATAATGAAATCCGCCTTGTTCATCGCGATCAGGTCCGCGGTGAACTGGCAGGCAAAGTGATACTGCGCGTCATTCTCCTTCCAGTAGAGGTCGGAATAGAGGTATTTGGTTTTTTCCAGCGCATGTGCAATATTGCACTGCGTCACGCCGAGACGCTGCGACATGATCGAGGCCACCAGGTTGCCGTCCGAGTAGTTGCCGATTATCAGGTCGGGACGGCCGCCGAGTTCGGCCAGCAACTCGCGCTCGGCATCGAGGCTGAAACGTTCCAGGTACGGCCACACCTCGAACCTGGAAATCCAGTGAGGCAGTACCTCGCCGGCGGCATTCTTGAAGGGGACGCGCAGGATGCGGGCATTGCGCGTCCCGGTAATCAACTCGATGCGCTGACCACAGGAAGTCCCCTCGGCCTCGGGGATGAGGCGCGTCAGCACCAGCACCTGCGGCTCGATATCGAGACCCTGGTCCGCGAGGCGGCGGTGCATTTCCTGCTCCAGGGCGCGCACCTGGTCGAGAATATAGACCACCTGGCCGCGGGATGCGCGCCAGGAACTTCTCCAGGTTACCCGGCGACGGTGCCTCGAGGATATCAAGCAGCAATTGCATGGTCTCGCGCATGCGCGCTGCATCCCGACCCCAGCCGGGCTCGAACCCCATGGAACGCAGTACGTTGTACACCTCGCCGTAGTCCGCCCCGGAGTCCACGCCCGCGAGGTAATCATCCGCCGCACGCAATGTGCTGCGCAGTCCCGGCACATCCTCGACAACCTCGTTCAGCATCAGTTGCTGTTCGCGGTAACTGTGTACCCTGAGAAAGTCCAGCAGCCGCTGGTCACCCTTGCCGAGCGCCTCGAACAGGCGGCTGGAAAGGCGCCGGTTGAGAAACTCTACGCCGCGGCCGATGGAACGTGTCTCGTGCATCTTCGGGAACTCGCGTGAAAACGGCTCCAGGTCGATCTCCAGTTCCCAGCTCCAGGTATCCTGGTTGCCGTTTATCAGCTGCTCCTTGAAATACAGGAAATTGCTGACACTGATACGCTCCATGCTCATGGTATCGAGGTGTACCCGCATGTATTCCCAACGGCCGACACGCACCCGCAATGCCAGGTAGATCCAGGGCGCACTGACCACGGCTTCCTGCACCCGGCCAATTAATTTTTCCAGCGGGCTGTCGCGCAGGCTCTTGCCGTCCGGCGCTGCGCGCAGTTCGGCCAGCGCATCCTGCACATCGCTGCGCAACAGAAAGGCGCGCTTCATTCCCAGCAGGTGGTGCCACACCCGGTGAGCCTGGTTACGTTCCTGTTTCAGGTAGTTGCCAAGCGTCTCCAGAAAGGCATCATCGAGTGTCATGACAATCCCCAGTCATCCATGAATGGCCGGTAAAAGCCGGGCTCATCGCAGGTTGCACCGCGGATACGCGTGATCGCCGAGGCAAAGGCCTGGGCACGTTCCAGCATCAGCGGCACACTCCAGCCACTCAGCAGGCCCAGCGTCATCACGCTGGTAAAGGCATCGCCCGCCCCCACCGTGTCGATGACCGTGCCATGGCCCTGCGGCACGATACTGAATTCTTCACCACCAGGTGCCAGCACCAGGGCGCCGGCAGCCCCGCGGGTGACAATCAGCAGTTCGGCGCCGCAGCGATCCCGCAGCTGCTGCATTTGTGCCTGCAACGTCCCTGCTTCCGCAACCAGCAACGCCAGCTCGGCTTCATTCAGCTTGATCCAGCGCGCACCCTGCAGCAATTGCAGCACGGTCTCC
>CAMYIO010000078.1 GCA_947258515.1 uncultured Ectothiorhodospiraceae bacterium | reverse complement strand
GTGACGGTGCTCAGTTTGCTGGTATTGCCGGTGATCTACGGACTGGTGTTGCAGTGGCGTGAATCCCGTGAATTATAGGATATGTATGCAAATACAGAGACAAGGATCATTGATCGAAGCCATGATGGCTGTAGTGCGCAAAGTAACCCTGACTGGCCGGGAGTATGACTGTGCTTTACAAGGCCGGACATGACATGACCGGGTCGGTATTGACAGATCCTGTCTGCGGCATGCAGGTTTCTGCGGACAGCGAACACCGGTATATACATGAGGGTACGGAATACCTGTTCTGTAGTGACTCATGCCACGATAAATTTATCGCGTCACCGGATAAGTATCTGGGTCCGGAGGATTCGACAGCCGGGAACGGCGCGGCCGGTTACTGCCAGGACAACAGCTGTGAGGCCGATACGTCGTTATACACCTGTCCCATGCACCCGGAGGTACAGAAGACGGGAGCAGGCGCCTGTCCCAAGTGCGGCATGGCGCTGGAGCCCATGGGTATACCGGTCGCCGCCATGAAAACTGAATACACCTGTCCCATGCACCCGGAGATCGTGCAGGATCATCCCGGTAGTTGTCCCAAGTGTGGCATGGCGCTGGAGCCACGTACTGTGGGAATGGAAGAAGATACCAGTGAGCTCGATGACATGACACGGCGCTTCCGGGTGAGTGCCGCACTGGCGCTTCCTGTCTTCATGACTGCCATGGCGGCCGAATTCTGGCCGGACGCCATGGCGGATGTCATTCATCCACACTACCGTCAGTGGTTTGAACTGGTGCTGGCGACACCGGTGGTGTTGTGGGGTGGCTGGCCCTTCTTTGTGCGTGGCTGGCAGTCAGTCAGAACCTGGAATCTGAACATGTTTACCCTGATTGGCCTCGGTGTGGGTGTTGCCTGGTCTTACAGCATGATCGGTGTGTTGTTGCCAGGTATCTTTCCGCTATCGGTACAGAACGAGATGGGTGTGATACCGGTGTATTTTGAGGCCGCGGCCGTCATCATTGCACTGGTGTTACTGGGTCAGGTGCTGGAGTTGCATGCGCGCAGTAGCACCAACGCCGCGATCAGGGCGCTACTGGGTCTGGCACCCAGTACTGCCCGTATCGTTCACGATGATGGCAGTGAAGAAGACATCCCTCTGGAACAGGTCAGTCCGGGGAACATTCTGCGCGTGCGTCCTGGCGAAAAAGTTCCGGTGGACGGCATTGTTCAGGACGGCGAAAGCAATGTTGATGAATCCATGGTCACCGGCGAACCCATCCCGGTAGAAAAAAGATCCGGTGAGAAACTGATTGGTGCGACGATCAACGGTACCGGCAGCCTGTTAATGCGTGCCGAAAAGGTGGGTGCAGACACGTTGCTGGCACAGATCGTACAGATGGTAGCCGAGGCGCAGCGTTCGCGTGCCCCGATCCAGAAACTGGTGGACATTGTGGCCGGCTACTTTGTCCCGGCGGTGGTGATCATTGCCATCATTACGTTTATTGTCTGGGGACTCCGGGGACCTGAACCCGCCCTGGCCTACGCTGTAATCAACGCGGTGGCGGTTTTGATTATCGCCTGCCCCTGTGCGCTGGGACTGGCCACGCCCATGTCCATCATGGTCGGCACCGGCAAGGGCGCCATGATGGGCGTGTTGATCAAGAATGCCGAGGCACTGGAGGTCATGCGCAAGGTGGACACGCTGGTCGTGGACAAGACCGGTACCTTGACCGAGGGCAAACCCAAGCTGGTGTCGATTGTCGCCGTTGATGGTTTTCAGGAACATGACATTCTGCGCCTGGGCGCCAGTCTGGAACGGGCCAGTGAACACCCGTTGGCAGAGGCCATCGTGCGTGGTGCGGAGGACAGGGATGTTGTGCTGTTACCGACAGAAGATTTCAAATCCGTCACCGGCAAGGGTGTTACCGGCAAGGTTGGCGGGCGGGTGGTGGCACTGGGTAACCTGAAACTGCTGGAAAGCCTGTCTATTGATTCAGGTGAACTGCCACAGCTGGCAGAAGCCGGACGTGCCGAGGGTCAAACCGTCATGCTGGTTACGATAGACGCTAAGGCCGCTGGCCTGATCGGTGTGGCGGACCCGATCAAGGAATCCACCCCGGAGGCAATCGCCGATCTGCACAAGGAGGGTCTGATGGTGGTAATGCTGACTGGTGACAGCCGCACAACCGCGCAAGCCGTAGCCGGCAAGCTGAATATCGACCGGGTGGAAGCGGAGGTCCTGCCGGACCAGAAGGCAGAGATCATCAAGAAGCTGCAGGCCGAGGGACGCATTGTTGCCATGGCTGTTGATGGCATCAACGATGCATCTGCTCTGTCCCAGGCACAGGTAGGTATTGCCATGGGCCTCGGTACGGATGTCGCGATGCAAAGCGCCGGTGTCACACTGGTCAAGGGTGACCTGCGCGGCATCGTGCGTGCACGACGCTTAAGCCGCAAGGTGATGCGCAATATCCGCGAGAATCTGTTCTTCGCCTTTATCTATAACTCGCTGGGTGTGCCGGTTGCTGCCGGTGTGCTCTACCCGGTGTTCGGTCTGCTGCTCTCACCCATGATTGCCGCCGCTGCGATGAGTTTCAGTTCAGTGTCGGTCATCGCTAATTCGTTACGACTGCGCAAGGCTCGCATCTGATAGAGGTCGAGGAGGTGAGTCATGTTTGGAACAGACGCTGGATGGGGATTCGGCTGTGCCGGGCATCAGTGTCACCAGGGTCACCAGGGTCAAGGGGTACGGTGAGTAGGCCAATTTCCATATGATTGGCACTGCAACCAACAGCACCAGGACGCCGAAGACCGGTCTGAATATTCCGAGGTCAGCGAGATTGCTGACCGACAGGGTGCTGCCGATGGTTGCACCAATGGATGCTGCTGGCACCCGGAATAACGGCCAGGCTGACCACCATTTAATCAGGGTGTTCCCCCCGACCAGTCCGCAAGAATGATAGACATGGCATTGGAAAACTCGTCGAAAGAATGCGGCTTGACGATGTAATCATCTACTTCGTATTTGAATGCGGCAGCCCGGTCACTCGGTTCATTGGAGGATGTCAGTACGATGACCTGCAAGGAATTCAGCTGCGGATCTGCGCGCAGTTCCTTGAGGAATTCGATGCCTCCCATTTTAGGTAGATTCAGGTCCAGCAGAATCAGCGACGGCATGGGCTCGATTCTGGGGAACCCGTCGCCACGCAACATGCCCAGTGCTTCAACACCGGTACGTGCAACATAGAGCGGGTTGCTGACTTCGATTTTCTTCAATGCCCGCTGTACGGTCATGATATCCACCCGGTCATCTTCCACGAGCAATATTACATCGTCATTGTTAGACATTACGACTCCCCCTCCAGGGCGTATAACTTGCAGGTATTATACAGCGCATCTGACCGGTTTGTTTGTGATTCATCCATGCCTCGGCCAGCTAAACCGAAACGTGGCGCCTTTTCCCTTGTCTGATTCCACAGTTATCGAACCACCATGTTCCTGCACAATCTTCCTGACCAGCGCCAGACCTATGCCGGTATTGCTGCCGTAATCCCTCGCTGCCAGCGTCTGAAACATCTTGAATATCCTGTCATGGTATTCCGGCGCGATGCCTGGGCCATCATCGGATACTGTAAATACATAATACTCACCCTGTTCCTGCACGGTGACCGCCGTATGGCCCTGTTCGCCCTTGCCGTGCTTGATGCTGTTCCCGATCAGGTTGGAGAACACCTGGTAAAGGTGTAACCGGTCCGTGTGCAGAATGGGCATGTTCGCGGCCACATCGACAATGAATCCGTCCGGTGGCGACAGCGAGTCAATGACCTCGGCCAGCAGTTCACCGCTATCGACGCTTCCCCTGGAATGAGCTGCCTTGCCAATCCGCGAGTATTCCAGCAAGCCTTCGATCAATGCATTCATTCGCTGCACACGGTCACGAAGCAGCCGTAGTTGTTCGCGGGTCGGTTCGGTCAGTTTGTCACTCAGATCTTCCTCCAGCCAGGTGGCCAGATTTGCGATACCTCGCAGTGGTGCCTTCAGGTCATGCGAGGTCACATAGGCGAACTGTTCCAATTCCTGCACATGCCGTTCTGCCTCGGCTGTGCGTATGGCTACACGCTGTTCCAGGGTTTCATTCAGTCTCTGAAGCTCCTTCTCGGCACTCAGGCGTTCATTGATCTCATTCTTGATAGCCTCGTTAACTGCCACCAGTTGCGTTGTGCGCTCGGTCACCAGACGCTTTATCTTCGCTGCGCGTCCTACCAGCGTGGAAAGGTATATTGTCAGCAAGGCCGTGAATGGCAAGCCACCCGCAAGTGTGGCCCACCCATTCCAGGGGTCTGGTTGAAAATGCCCGGGGATCGAGCTGCATAACACTGTCCATTCGCGATCCGCGACGCTTATAGCCTGGGTGGTAGTCTGGATGAACTCCCTGTTTTCCAGTGAACCCCTGTACACGGGGTTGCGCTGTCCGGCGTCTGCATTGCGTTTCCTGGAAGAATGATGGTACAGATACTGTCTTTCGAGCCCGCCTGATATATCGTAGATGACCATGTCGATGCCACTCGGGCTGATATTCTGCAGGGCACTTTCAACTATCTCGCCAATGCGGAAAATTCCGGCTGCAAATCCGCGCAATTGCAGTTGCCGCATTTCCAGGGTGTCCGGGACTGCATCCTCCTCTTCACTACCGGCTTCGGTTTCAGCCTCGTCTGTATCTGTCTTGTTGTAGACCGGCAGTCGGGCCGCGAAGCCGTATTCGATGCGGTCTTCCCATTCCAGAGGGATGCGTGCCGAGGCCCGCATCTGTCCGGCATCCTGTGTTTGCTGCAACGCATCCAGGATTGCCGGGTCAGATGCCAGATCAAAACCCAGTGTTTCCTTGTTGAGTTGGTAGGGCTGCACATAGAAAACAGGAAAATGCACCGGACGCTGTTCGGCTCTGACCAGATCACCCGCCTGGTTGCTTTCAGTAATGCTGAATCTTGCGAGGCTGCGGCGGGCTTCTTCTTCAAATGAGGTGCGCTCATTTTTGATTATCCGGGGAATCCATTGCAGTGCCGCTATGCTCGCATAACGTTTCAGCGCGGGCCCCACAAACTTGCGAAATTCACGCCGCCCGACCCACTCTGATGCATCGAAGAAGCTGCCAATTTCCTGGACCACACCAAGGCTTTCTTCAATCTCACGCTGAACCATCAGAACGCGGTCGCTGGCAGCTGCATGGAATGCCTGTTGTACCCGTTGGCGCTCCCAGTCAGAGACCGTGTTGAATGCATACCAGGTAACTATCAAACCAATCAGCGCGACCAGCGCAATCGGAACATAAGCCACCCACGGCTGCATGTTCCTGACGCGCGCATTGCCTGCATTCGCCCGCACCTGTTCTGCGCGGGAAGGGTTCCGGTTCAGCATCGCATAAAGGCTCTGTGAAGCTTCAAGCTGCCCCCTGTTGGTGGGTGAAAAATGTTCCTGCACTCACTCAAGAATACATGGATCTGGCGGGTAGTGTTCACTGATCCGGTAATTCACTTCAAGCAGAATTACACGAACGCTATCCTCAATGGTCCAGTTAGCGATCATCGGCATATTCGACCCGTCTGCCGGATTAAGCAGAAAAGACTGCAGCTCCCGGGTTGCATCCGGTGTATCCAGAAAACTCCGAAGTATCTTTCTCATCATATCAGTTGACCGGGTACGCACAATCTCTACAAAAGGGAGCGGAAACATTAATGGCACTTATACGCATGATGCTGCTCATCAGGGTGTTGCCCGGGCACTTGAGCGGAGACGGCTAACGGGCGTCCCCTTTCTCTCAACCCCTGTTTACAGATAGAATCGCCTCTGGTCTCATTACCGGCTCGAGGCTCCACCTCAAGTGCCCGATACTGCCTTACCTGCATCCTGTACGAGTCTGCGCATCAACTTGATCGGGCTTGCCAGCCTGATCGTGGCCCTGCTGTGGTTGCGGGCAACCGACTCATTGAGTCCGCTGCAGACGAGTCTGGTCGCCTTGTGTGCCTATGCCGTGCCGATCATGGTGCTGGAGCTGTCGTTCCTGAAGACCTGGCAGAGGAAAAGTACCGGGCTTGCCTTTACACAGCCCGCCGCATGGAACCTGCCGCGAGTCGCAATCCGCTTGCTCGGCTACTATGCAACACTGGGCTGTGTGGCCTGCTTCTATCTGCTGTTTCCGGCCTATAGCTTCAGCCCGGATGCGTTGTATGCACCTTACTGGCAGCTGTTGCAACAGGTCTGGCCCTGGCTGATCCTGCTGGCGGTACCTTACTTCATGCTGCTCGATCGCTACTTGCGGGAACCACGGGATGCCTGCTGGCAGGTCGGGATGCTGCTAACAGGCCGCTCTGGGGAGGTGAGGCTACAGGTCGTGATCCAGCATTTCCTCGGCTGGCTGGTCAAGGCCTTCTTCCTGGCACTGATGTATTCCTACCTGGCAGGAGATGTCACCTATTTCACCAGTGTCAGCTTCGAGGTGGTGTTCCGCGATTTTCAGTCGAGCTACGATTTCCTCTGGCGCAGCCTGTTTATGCTGGATGTCATCCTCTCTGCTGCGGGTTATATCCTGACCCTGCGGATACTGGACGCGCATATGCGCTCGGTTGAACCCACCGTGACCGGCTGGCTGGCCGCGCTGGTCTGTTATGCGCCTTTCTGGGCCATCGTCTACCGGGAGTTACTCAACTATGATGCTGATGGCTTCACGTGGGGAGTCTGGCTGGCCGACCACCCGCAACTGTATGCGGCCTGGGGATCCGTCATCCTGCTGCTGGTCGTCATCTATGTCCTGTCCACGCTAGCGTTCGGCCTGCGGTTTTCAAACCTTACACACCGCGGCATCATCACCAACGGCCCGTACCGCTACTGCAAACACCCGGCCTACGTGAGCAAAAATATCAGCTGGTGGCTGATCAGCATCCCCTTTATTCCAACCGGCAGCAATATTGAAGTTATGCTGCATTGCATGATGCTGCTTGTCATCAATCTGATTTACTTCATTCGTGCGCGTACCGAAGAACGCCACTTGTCACGCGACCCGGTCTATGTGCAGTATGCGCTGGCCATGAACCGACGCAGCGTATTCCGCTGGTTGACGGTACCATTCCCCTTTCTGGAATACAGGCCGCTTGCTGCCCGTGACTCACTGGCCATGCCGCGGGTTGACTACGGCTAACGGGCGTTTCCTTGCCTAACTACGCAGCTATATTCTCGACCTTCGGTACAGAATGACCGGCTCATTGTCCTGCCTGCCTCTGAGTTAACCCAATCATTGCAAAAAGTCTTATTGTAGGAGCGGCGTCCCCGGTGCGATTGTTTTCTGTCTTACCCCGATTCGCGCCGGGGACGGCGCTCCTACCGCACTGATCCAGATCCTCACGGGTGGTGAACTCCAGGATCAAAATGAAATATTCATTTCATCCTGACAATCATGTGGCGAAACGTGCTTTCAGGTGGGGATTTATGCAATTATCGGGTTAACCGGTTTGAGGAAGCGGCTACCTGGTTACGGATGCACGTGGTCGTACGCCCAGAACATTCGGAATGGGCCAGGCTACCGGACTATCATCAATCTCACGGAACGATGTACCGTGGCTGCCGGATATTTCGAATTCCATCTCCCCGGCGTGTACATAGAGCTGGGCCTGCGGCCCACCTTCCAGGTGCTGGGCGGCTACCAGACCTATGCCGAGACCTAACAGCTCGTTGTTCAAATCATGCATCGTGTAGGGGGAGCGGCAAAAGATGAACAGAATCCGGCCAGACTCGTCCTCTCCAAGGGCTGCTTCGCTCCACATCTTCTCCTGCTGATGCCAGCGGTTCTGCCCTGGCCGCTTGATCAGCCTGAGGTTCTGTACCAGCGATGCATAATCCTGAAGAATCGTTTCCATACTGACGCCAGGGCTGTCCAGGTCAAAGATACGAAAATGTGGCAGTCCGTCCCGGCGTGGATCGAAAGCCGCAACAGACTTGTAGGCATTTACATTATCGTTGTTCAGATGTCCCCGGTAGCGGAGATGCCCGACATGGGTCCTGTGGTCTGTTCCGTACATCCCGGCATTGATGGCAGCCGTGAGAGCATGTGTCTTGCTCCACTGCCTGGCTGTCCGTCCACTCGACCCGCCGTCAAGGCTGAGTCCGATGAACTCCAGTGACCAGAGGTCCGGGTCGATGCGCAGGACAGTGATACGTGAGTCACCCGAACGGCTGGGCCGGCTTGCCGGGAATGTTCCAAGATCCATCCCGGGCGCGAGTGACTGCCACGGACCATCGGTAATGCCAGGGGAAGTGAGCAGCAGCAAAACGAATAATATGATGGCCCGCATGCCTGTGTATGGTGAATGACTGATCATGCAGACAAGGGTACTTTATAAGTTACTGAAGGAGAGACAGGAGAGTAGTTTCTGATTGAATGTCTTGAAATAGTGTGCTGGAGTTTTGCGTGACCGGGTGCAGCACCATTATGCACGGTGCGGCATTTTACGCAACAGACGTCCATGTATTTAATATAAGAAACAATTGGATAGGGTGAATGTTCCGGACTTTTAAGCCGCGGGTAGAAGGCTCGAGCCGAGGCCGATGCAGTCGGCCGAGACAGCAGCGTCGCATTAGCGACGCTGACCCTGAAGGGGCGAGGGCGCAGCCCGAGTAATCCTTCATGGCCCACCATAAATATTAATTAGCCTGGTGTGTCCTTTTAATGGGGGTTTACCAGCTCTCCTGTTTGCGTTCGTACTCACCGCACCAGTCAGAATCAAGAAGTTGCGGCCAGACTACAGATTTGTTGCAGTCATTGATGGAACTCCCGATTGGCGGTGAGTACGATTTAGGTGCGCTGCGGCGGCATTCACCCATGCCTCCCAACGAGCCCTTACCCTCTTCTTCACCTGGCAGGTACCCAAAGAATTGGCAGCTCTTGCAAGTGAGTTTTCTCTCGGTCATCCTGAGTCCCCTCATTGGCCCGTAATGTATATTGTTACAGATGTAATCCTTTCTGTCTTTTACAGGCAGGACAAGGACTGGAAAGAAGACTTTCTCATGAGGACATGGGGCGTCGGCGCTATTGATGTTGTGACGGCATCGCTGCCATTCAAGGGCCTGTGAAACCGGCTGCGCGCATACCTCCGGCCCGGGTCGGCGTTCAGTTTTGTATACACGACTCTGATCCCGGTCTGCCTGCCGGGAGGACTATTACAGAATCTTGCGCCCTTGCAGCCAGTGCTTCAGCCGTTCAACACGTGCCGTGTCCCGGGTGGTGGCAGTCTCGGCCTTGTGCAACATGGCCAGTGCCTGCTTCCGGTAATTTGCACGGCGGGGATCAAGTGTGTTTGCCTTGCTGTATAACAGGGCGTAGTCGCGTGACATCAGGGCAAAGGCATAGACATTGTCTGCTTTGAGTTCGAGCGCCCGCTCGAGTGCGTCGATCGATTTTCTGTAGTTACCGAGACGGTAATGCAGGAAGCCCTTGACGTTGTAGCCGAATGCATCTCCGGGTTGTCTGTCTATATAGGTTTCGATGTCCTGCAGCGCCGTCTCGTACTGAAAAAAGCTGTTGACGTTGTAGATTGCAGAATACTTGTAGGGCAATGCGCTGGCAGGATCCAGTTGCTTTGCGCGTTTGATGAGCGGGGTGACATGATTGGGCCGTTGACCGGATATGATGTTGAGGCGGGCGAGGGCCATGACCGTATCGAAATGATCGGGACTGGTTTCCAGCCGCTGCTGCAGGGCGCGCATTTCGCCGGCGATCTGCTCGTCAAGCATGCAAGAATACAGGTCGGACGGTTCCAGGGGCAGGTCCTTGCCGGTTGATTGCGGTACCCGGTCGAGGAGATTTACATAGGGGTAATTTCCCTGTTCCACCTTCCAGTCGGGGTTTGATCCCATCACCACCAGTCTGCGCTGGTGGACGATGTCGAATTTCCAGCCCGCCGCTGTATTACAGAACAGGAAGGGTGCATTGTTCCAGCCCTTGCGATTACCGAAAGAGATCACGGCGTGATTCTCATCGCTGAGCACCTCGAATGCAGCATCCTGCCATTGCGGCAACGCGGCCCGGGTGCGTTCGTCCGGCCGGTTCTGGTCGCCCATCGCCAGTTTGGTCATTT
>CAMYIO010000077.1 GCA_947258515.1 uncultured Ectothiorhodospiraceae bacterium | reverse complement strand
GAGCCGGTGGCAGAGAGCTACGTCAACCTGATCCCTACCGTACAGGGTGGTACGCATGTGAACGGTCTGCGTATGGGGCTGACTGAAGCCGTTCGCGAATTTTGCGAATTTCGCAACCTGTTGCCGCGTGGCGTTAAGCTCAGCCCGGAAGACGTCTGGGATAATTGCAGCTATATCCTGTCGGTCAAGCTGCTGGACCCGCAGTTCAGCGGACAGACCAAGGAACGGCTGTCATCGCGTGAATGTGCTGCTTTCGTTTCCGGCGTGGTCAAGGATGCGTTCGGCTTGTGGCTCAATCTTCATACCGAAATGGGTGAGCGCATTGCCTGGCTGGCAATCGAGCGGGCTCAAACACGTCAGCGTGCCGGCAAGAAGGTCATTCGCAAGAAAGTGACATCCGGGCCGGCGCTGCCGGGCAAGCTGGCTGACTGTACCTCGACTGACAGCGAGCGTTCCGAACTGTTCCTGGTGGAGGGTGACTCGGCCGGGGGCTCTGCCAAGCAGGCAAGGGACCGGATTTTTCAGGCTATCATGCCGTTGCGTGGCAAGATTCTGAACACCTGGGAAGTGGATTCTTCCGAGGTGCTGGCGTCGCAGGAAGTGCATGACATCTCCGTCGCTATCGGTGTCGAGCCCGGTGTCAACAACCTCAAGAACCTGCGTTACAGCAAGATCTGCATTCTTGCCGATGCCGACTCGGACGGTGCGCATATTGCGACCCTGTTGTGCGCACTGTTCCTGCGGCATTATCGTGCACTGGTCGAGGCTGGTAATGTGTACGTGGCCATGCCGCCCCTGTACCGTATCGACGCCGGCAAGGAAGTCTTCTATGCGCTGGACGATGCCGAGAAGCAGGGCGTGCTTGACCGTATCGCGGCAGAGAAAATCAAGGGCAAGGTGATGGTCCAGCGTTTCAAGGGTCTCGGTGAGATGAACCCGTTACAGTTGCGCGAGACCACCATCGCACCGGAGACGCGGCGGCTGGTGCAGCTGACGATTGACTCGGATGACGACACTCACAAGGTGATGGATATGTTGCTGGCCCGTAAACGTGCCGGTGACCGTCGCAGCTGGCTGGAGTCCAAGGGCGATCTGGCGGAAGCATGAGGCATCGCGGATGCGATCCGCACCCGCATTGCTTGATGCACCTGCAGGAGCGGATCGTATCCGCGACTAAAATTACCACATTCAAAAAACGATGCGCACTATCGAATCGATAACTAACAGATAATTCTGATATGGAAACCATTGAACTCGACTACGAAGGCATCGAACAGCTGCCGCTGAAGACCTTCACCGAGAAGGCCTACCTCGATTACTCCATGTATGTCATTCTCGACCGTGCCTTGCCGCACATCGGTGACGGACTGAAACCGGTGCAACGTCGCATTGTCTATGCAATGTCGGAGCTTGGCCTGCAGGCGACGGCCAAGCATAAAAAATCAGCGCGCACGGTGGGTGATGTGCTGGGCAAGTTCCATCCGCACGGGGACAGCGCCTGCTATGAAGCCATGGTGCACATGGCACAGCCCTTTACCTATCGCTATCCCCTGATTGACGGGCAGGGCAACTGGGGTTCACCGGACGATCCGAAATCGTATGCGGCGATGCGCTACACCGAGGCACGCCTGGCGCCCTATGCCGAGGTGCTGCTCAGCGAACTGGGACAGGGTACCGTTGAATGGTCGCCAAACTTCGACGGTACACTGGATGAACCGGTGCTGCTGCCCGCACGACTGCCCAATGTGTTACTCAATGGCGCAGCCGGCATTGCCGTGGGTATGGCAACCGACATTCCTCCGCATAACCTTGTAGAAGTGGCGCAAGCGGCGGTGTTGTTACTGGATAAGCCGAAAAGTACCCTCGACGAGCTATGCGAGATTATCCAGGGGCCGGACTTCCCGACCGGTGCCGAGATCATTACCCCGCGGGCAGAATTGATAACGGCCTACAAGACCGGACATGGCAGTGTCCGCATGCGTGCCTGCTATGAAGTGGAGAATGGCGAGATCGTGGTTACGGCCCTGCCGTACCAGGCCTCCGGCGGCAAGGTGCTGGAGCAGATTGCTGCACAGATGGTGGCGAAGAAGCTGCCGATGGTCGAGGACTTGCGTGATGAGTCTGATCACGAGAACCCGACGCGCCTGGTGATTGTGCCGCGTTCCAACCGTGTGGATACCAGGGCGTTGATGTCACACCTGTTTTCCAGCACCGACCTGGAACGCAGTGCACGCATGAACCTGAACATGATCGGACTGGATGGCCGCCCCAGAGTCAAGGACCTGCGCGTCATCCTGAAGGAGTGGCTTGAATTCAGGACGGACACGGTCCGCCGCCGCCTGGAATACCGGCTGGACAAGGTCAACCGTCGTTTGCACCTGCTTGAAGGCCTGTTGATTGCCTACCTCAACCTGGATGAAGTCATCCACATTATCCGTACCGAGGACAAGCCAAAACAGGCATTGATCAAGCGCTTCGACCTGACCGAACTTCAGGCAGACTACATTCTCGATACCCGCCTGCGTCAGCTGGCGCGTCTTGAAGAGATGAAGATCAAGGGTGAGCAGGATGAACTCGCCAGTGAACGTGATGCGCTGATGCAGACACTGGCGTCCAAACAGCGATTGAAGACCCTGATCAAGAAGGAAATCCAGGCGGATACAGCAAAGTATGGCGATGCGCGGCGTTCACAACTGGTTGATCGTGCGCCGGCACAGGCACTGGATGAAACGGCACTGATACCCAGCGAACCGGTCAGCATCGTGCTGTCAAAAAATGGCTGGGTGCGTGTCGCCAAGGGACACGAGATCGATCCGCTGGAAATGAGTTACAAGGCGGGTGATGCGTTTGCAGCCGTTGCGCACGGTCGCAGCAATCAACTGGCGGTGTTCATGGATTCGGCCGGCAAGACCTATGCATTGCCGGCGCATTCACTGCCGTCGGCACGTGGACAGGGTGAGCCCCTGAGCGGCCGTCTGAAACCGGCAGATGGTGCACGCTTCGTCGGTGTAATGGCCGGTGATGCCGAGAAATTATTCCTGCTCGCCAGCGATTCCGGGTATGGTTTTGTCGTCAAGCTGGGTGATATGTACACGCGCAACAAGGCTGGCAAGGCAACCCTCTCGGTGCCCAGGGGTGCGAATGTACTGATGCCGGTGGCGGTAAGATCACTGCAGGATGACTGGATTGTTGCCGTGTCGTCCGAAGGGTACATGCTGGTAATACCATTGGCCGAGTTACCGCAAATGAGTCGTGGTAAGGGCATCAAGATCATCAATATCCCGTCGGCGAAACTGAAGAGCCGGGAAGAGTTTGTCGCATCGATTGACTGTATTCAGGATGGCGAGAAACTGACCGTGTACGCGGGCAAGAAGCACAAGACCATGAGAGCCGTCGACGTGGACGAGTTTGCCGGTGAGCGTGGCCGGCGCGGCCGCAAATTGCCGCGTGGCTATCAGAAGGTGGATCGAATTCGTGTAGAGAAAAAGTAGCGGGCAGTCGCGTTATTTTCCCTGATGGCGCTTTAATTCCTCCAGCCGGGCCAGAACCCTGTTGGCGCGCTCGACGCGTTCCCGCAGTTCCGGGTTCTCGGGATCCAGTGAGAGACCTTCAGTCCACAGGCGGACGGCTGCCAGGACATTGTCTGAACGGTACTGGGCGTCCCCGGCAATAATCAGTTTGCTGACGTGGGTGTTAACAGCCTTGTCAAGGTCGCCCTGAATGGCAATTACATCCTGGCGCTGTCGTGCGGATGACGGTATCTGTGCAAATGTTGCACGTGCGGCCTGCAGGTCGTTGCTCGCAAGTGCCTGCTGCGTTTCTTCCACCTGTACCCTGGTTTCGTTCTTTTGCTGCTGTTTGACCTTCTGCAGCTTCTTCACCTTTTTAATGGTAGCCTGCTTGTGTGCAACCTGTATCCGGGATGCTTTTATTGTGCTGATTTCGGACAGCAGTGCATCGGCCTGCGGCGTCTGGTCCAGGGCTGCAGATAGTCGCAAACATTCCTCGGCGATATCCAGCTTGTCACTTTGCATGGCGTATTCGCCATGCTCAAGGAGTTTTACGGAGAGTTCGAGGGCCTCTTTCGCATTGCGCTTGTTTTCCCAGCGTTGTCCAAGGCTGGGTGATTCAAGGTGGATCTTGTCCTGGTAAAGTTTTTGCTGCTCCAGCATGAAGTTGGCGCGGGAAATCAGTTGTTCACGTTCATTGATTTTCAACTGCTCAACGCGTTGCTGCTCGATTGTGTTACGCAGTTCCCGCAGCAGTGTGCTATGCGGGACTTTCTGCAGCGCGCCTGAAAGCAGTTGAACCGCACCCAGCAGGTCGTTGTCCTTCTCCAGGGCGCTGGCATCGGCAAATACGGCAGCCTCGTATGCTGACTCCTGACTGGTGACCCATGCCTGGACTTCCACTGTATCCAGTGACGGGTATTTACCCGTTAGCTGCCGTGCACGTGCATAGTCATGCTGCCTGATTAATGGCTCCAGGTCCTCCGGGCGGTCCTGTCCGATGCGTATTGTATCCATCTGGGAACAGCCGGCCAGTACAGGCAGTAATACCGCAGCCACGAGTTGCATCAGCCTATGCATCACAGTCTCTCAATGATTCATTACGCAGAATTTTCTCTAACTGCTTTTCGATAATTTCCTGGTAGTCTGCCGTCAGGCATTCAACAAGATAGGTGCTGACAGGCTGGCTGATGCCCCTGAGCCGTATTGACTGATATTCACCGGCCAGCACCCGCCCCGTTATATCGTCACGTGCATACATTTCCCGTGAAATGACGATCTGCCCGCTGTTTGTTATGCCGCACAGGCGCGAGGCAAGGTTTACAGTGTCGCCAACCACGGTATATTCCATACGTTCTTGTGAGCCCATGTTGCCTGCCAGCATACTGCCGGTGTTGATACCGATCCTGAACTGTACGGGAAACAGGCCTGTTGCTTCACGCTGCCTGTTTTCATGTGCAACCAGTTGCTGCATCAACAACGCACAGCTGACGGCATGAAAGGCATGGTCCTCGTCGTCTTCAGGTGCCCCGAATACGAGCATGACGCCATCGCCCATGTATTTGTCGACAATGCCGTGATTCAGGGCGCAGGCACAGGTGATGAGACTGAAATAACGGTTTAGCATGCTCACCAGATCTTCAGCACTTGTTTTTTCCGAGATTCGGGTGAACCCGGATATATCGGCAAACAGGACACTGCCCTCGATGCGTTTTCCACTCAGCGCCACGTTGTCGAGGTTGGAAAGGATCTGCCTGGCAACGCCAGGCGACACGTAGCGTGACAGGGCGCTCTTGACCTGTGATTTTTCCAGCATACCCTCGGCCATCTCGTTAAACGCTTCCATGAGCAGGCCCAGTTCATCCTTGCGACGTTCCTTGAAACGGAACGTGTATTCACCGTTACCAATCGCCCGGCTGGCATCGACCAGTTTATCGATGGGTTGCGTGATGCGGCGACCCAGTGCGAAAGCCATGGCGATACTGAGGGCGATTATCATCAGGGTCGCGCCACTAATGGCCTGTACTGCACGGCGTGTGGATTGTGTCATGCCGGATTGACTGAAGGTCACCAGAGCATATCCGGCTGTCACCTCCTGGAAGACTATCGGTCGCACAAATGACATGACCGTCTGGCGTTTCCTGCCTGTTAGCGGTTGCCACTCCCAGGTGCTGGAGTCGGACGATCTCCGGATTGTTTGCTGCAAGGCATTGCGTGTCAGCAGGTTGTTTTCCTCGTGCAGAACACCGGCGCGGGAAATGATTTCGACATCGAGGTTGGTAATGGCTGTTCCGAGCACGCTGCCGTTATTCGAGAAACCACTGGTGATGGTATTGAGCGCGCGTTCGTCATCTGCGAGTAGCGGTTCCTTTGCGGATTCCGCCATCAGTTGTACCAGGGTATACCCCTGTTCACTGATCTGGTCCTGCCACTGACCGGTTTGCTGCTGTACCAGGATAACACCCAGCAGGGTCATGCAGCTGACCACCAGTACTGTAATAAAGAACGACAACTTGTATGCCAGAGGCATGCTTTGCAGTCGTTCATGTAGCCGCAGCCAGGACGCTTTTGTCCGGTTGCAAAGTTTTTCAAACCGTGTCCGGGTGATGATGACTGTCATCGACTTCGAACGGTTAATGGTGCCTGCTTCAGTCGCGGGCACACGGCTGTCTTTATTGTCGAATGCTGGCATGTTCATGGCCGACTGCCCGCAATATCTTCAATCGCAGCCATGCCCCGGTCTGTGTACAATGCACTGTCTTTTGACCAGTCAGACCGTCTGGATTGCCTATGCCACTGATACGCCCCTTTGCCGGTTTGCGCCCCGTTGCGGGTCGAGCCGATGATGTTGTCGCACCACCCTACGATGTCCTCAGTACTGCCGAGGCCCGCCTGCGCGCTGCCGGTCGGCCATGGAGTTTTCTGCACATTTCCAAGCCCGAGATCGATTTGCCCGAGGAGACTGATCCACATGCGCCGGAGGTCTACGAGCGGGCAGCGAGCAACCTGCAGGCCATGCTGCAGCAACAGATACTGGTTCGCGACAGCGAGCCCTGTTATTACGTTTACCGTCTGCAGATGGGGGAGCATCGCCAGACCGGTCTGGTTGCGGCTGCATCTGTGGCTGCCTACAACAGTAACCGGATTCGCAAGCATGAATTTACCCGACCGGACAAGGAGGATGACCGGGTCCGCCAGATAGAGGCCCTGAACGCCCAGACCGGCCCGGTGTTGCTGGCATACGAATCGCGGGACGATGTCGATTTCCTGCTCGAGGGGATAACGATTGCCGTGCCGGACATTGACTTGCAGGCTGACGACGGTATTGGGCACATGCTCTGGGTAGTGCGGGACCCTGCCGTGATCGAGCAGATCAGCCGGTCTTTCGATGTCATGAAGGCGTTGTATATTGCTGATGGCCATCATCGATCGGCCGCCGCTTCCCGGGTGGCTGCCAGTCGCGCTGATAAAGAGTCTGCGGGCTGGTTTCTGACGGTGATATTCCCGCATCGGCAGATGCAGATCCTTGACTACAACCGGGTCGTCCGCGACCTTGGCGGGCTCTCCGCGGAGTCCTTTCTCGCACAAGTGGCGGCGCGTTTCCGGGTGACGCCAGCCGCGGTTGCCGTGCATCCGCAAGGCCCCGGGCACTTCGGAATGTATATGGCTGGACAGTGGTACCAGCTGGTGATGTCTGCGGAAAAGGTTCCTTCCGACCCTGTTGGTCGACTGGATGTCAGCCTGCTTGCTGACCAGTTGCTGGCACCGGTCCTGGGTATTGATGACCCGCGTCGTGACACGCGAATCGACTTTGTTGGCGGTATACGTGGTCTCTCCGAGCTGGAGAAGCGGGTTGACAGCGGTGAAATGGCCGTTGCTTTTTCCATGTATGCGACGCGTATGGAAGACCTCATGGCTGTCGCCGATGCCGGTGAAGTAATGCCGCCGAAATCGACCTGGTTTGAACCGAAACTGGCTGATGGACTGGTGTCCCTGGTGCTCGACTGAGACCGACACAGGCTTGCATGTCGGTCCGCTGGTGCCTGGCAGGTGGTGGCTGGATGTTTGACTGGGTTGCATTTTGTCGGCCGCGGTTATGCTATCTCGCCCTCAAAGTCATACTCGAGTTCCTTGCAGGGTTCCTGTACAAAATTCCCCTGGATAAAGTCCACACCGAATTGCCACAACTGCGCCAGACTGCCGGCATCATCAACACATTCCGCGACGGTATCCTTGCCGTGCTCCTTTGCCAGTTCGAGTATCGCCTTGACCCTTGACTGATTCTCCTTGTTGCCGGGTAGTCCGCTGATAAGGGCGCCGTCGATTTTAAGGATATCAACGGGTACATGTTTCAGAAGCTGTGGCTGGTCACTGTGTCCGTAATGTTCGAATGCGATTCTGAAATGCAGGCTTTGCATGCTCTTGACGAAAGACATGGCGTTTTTCAGATCATCGATGGCAATGCATTCCGGTATTTCAAAAACAATGCGATCGCTACTGAGGCTGTTTTCCCTGAGTTGCCCGTTGATCCATTCCGGCATTCCTGCATCCGTCAGTGTTGACCCGGAAAGCTTGATATAAAACAGGGCCTCACTGTTGTCCTTTCTTAACTCGACGAGTTTCCGCAGGGCCGTTGCGATGATCCAGTGGTCGATTTCGCCACTGAGGCCGGTTTTCTCTGCGAGTGACAGAAATTGTCCCGGCAGGATGGCATGACCGGCTTCGTCAATAACCCTGAGCAGTACCTCGTAACGTTGACGGGTGTCGCCTTTCAGGCTGACAATTGGCTGATAGGCAAGGTAGAAGCGTTCATCATCAATCGTCGTGCGGATAATGTGATCCCACTCCGGTTCGTTCTCCTGTCCCATTTGTTCATTGACAATGGCACTGTGGTAATGGATCTGGTTGCCACCTGATGAGCGGGCGACCTCGCACGCCATATCAGCGTAGGAAATTATCTTTTGTGCATCGCATAACTTGCTGTTGATCGCGCAGCAGCCAATGCTGCCGGTGGTGGTGACGGCATGATTGTCCGCTTCCGATACGTGACCGGCAATTTTGTGTAGCAGGGTTTCACCCAGGGCCAGCGTTTTTTCCTCGTTGCTATCGTAGTGCAGTATCGTAAAACTGTAATCGCCAAAACGTGACATGCAATCCTGGCCCCCGCAATTTTCTTCGAGGAGCCTCGCGATATCACACAGCAAGATGTCACTGGTCGAAATGCCGCGATCTTCCCGTATTACCTTGAAGTTATCCAGCGTGATATAGATCAGGGCACGGTGAGTGTCTTCACTACCCTGTTCGCCGATGCGCTCTTCGAGTAACTGCATGAAGTGCTGGCGGTTGGTGAGTCCTGTTAATGCATCGAGCCGGGACATGTTCTCGATTCTTTTCTCGAGTGCGGCATTCGATGCGTTTATACGGATGATTATCTGGGTGCAGGGTTCTCCATCCATTGTTGCCGGCGACAGTTCCATTTTGCACTGGAATATTTCGCCAGCGGGATTCAGACAGTCAACCTCAAGACTGTTATCTTCTGCACTATTTTCAAAGAAGCCTTTCAGAAAACCCTTGAATGTATCGCGATGGGATTCGCTGACCATGTCCAGTATGGGAGTGCCCTCGATTTCTACGCAACTTTCAATAGCGAATAAATCCATGTAGGTGCGGTTGGCAAAGACATGCATGCCATCATGAATGTAGGCAACCGCGTCACTGGAATTTTCAATCAGGGTGTGACAGCGGGCTTCACTTCCATGCAGGGCATTATTGAGCGCGTCCATTTTCTGCTGCAGCCGCAGTAGCGTAATTTCCCTGTTAAAGGCCAGCTGCAGGTGATCCGGCTGGTCATAGGAAATCAGGCTGCTGATGCCGGATTTTTGTGCGGCGACGATATCGGCTTCAGTGGCTTCTTCGGCAATGGCAATAAGCGGTGCGCTGTCGTGCCATGCCTGAACTGTATTTGATGCCCCTCGCTGCGCAGTGCGTTTGCCAGTGACTCTGCGTCATTTCTGCTCTCCTCGATGATGAGGAGGTGTAAATTCTCTCCCTGCTGCACAGCTGACCTCGCTTCCTCGATGACCTGTATGACGCCCAGCGGCTGGCATTGCACTTAACCGGGCTCCGACTACAGGTTTTTCGGCAATATTGAGTAAGTCTGAAGTATTCCCTATATAGTCAAACCTTCCCGCAACCCGGCCCTGTTACGCGGGTGTTTTCTGGAAAAGTGTTTCCTGTTAGCATGCAAGTGACTGAAATCCAGTATATTTGAGCGCCTGATTCGGCGTTGGCCAGAGCAACTTTGTTACGACGGAGCCCCTTGATGCATGCGATTACCGTGAGACCTGAAACAGCAGAAGATATTCGTGCAATTGATGTCGTCCACATCAGTGCATTTGGTGGTGAGGCCGAAGCACAACTGGTCAGTGCTCTCAGGGAATCAAGGACTTACAATCGGGAACTGTCTCAGGTTGCTGAGCTGGGTGGTCGTATTGTCGGGCATGTCCTGCTTACCCGGGTGCCACTGCGAAAGGATGGCGAGGAGAAGCATGTATTGGCACTGGGTCCGATGTCTGTCGTGCCCTCACAGAGCCACCGTGGTATCGGCTCCGAACTGATCAACGCCAGCATCAAGCTCGCAAAGGAAAAGGGCTACGGAGCGATTGTGGTGCTCGGGCATCCCGAATATTACAAGCGGTTCGGTTTCGTCCAGGCAAAGGATCTGCAGGTCAGCTGTAATTTACCGGCACCGGAAGATGCACTGACAGTGATGGAAATCGTGGCTGATAACCTCTCCGGGGGCGGCCACGTCGAGTATCCCGAGCCCTTCGTTTCATTGTATTAGCTAATAAAATCAGTCATATATAGAATCATAAAAATGGTACTGGGCAAAACTTCCGGTATTCTCCAGTTGCCGCGACAGTTTGATATTTTCCAGCGACCCGGCAGTCTCAAGGGTGGCAATACAACCGGCCCGAAAGGGCAGGGTTGGCAGCAGCAGGCTGGCCCGTTGTCTGAGCATTTTGACCTCTGGCAGTAATATCCCCTGCATCTTTCTGCCGCAGTGGATGCCGCTTTCATCCATGTAGGCCCATACAGCCTGTGCGCTTGGTGAAAGCATTTGAATGCCGAGCTCAAGCCCGTAGGTACGGGTGCATTTCATCCACCTTACGACGCCCAGATGCCACTCGTCCTCGCAAAGATTGTTCTGCTCGATAATGGCGACCAACTCGCCGACCTGGGCATTGGATGAATCAACGCTGTCCCACAGCAGCGAGTAGCCACCGGCACTGATATTGGCCATGGTCCATGACTCGATACGGGGTGTGTTTGTCGAGTCTTTACTGGAAGCCCCCCGGGCCGGTGTTTTCGCTGTCGTGACAATACGACGGCCGCTGTCGTCAAACGGGTTGACCCTGAATGTTGTGCTGGCCTCAAATGTTGGATCCTGCAGGTAATGCTGGTCTTCTCTGGTCTCTTCACTGCCGATCGACTCGGTGCCGGGTCCTGTCACCCGCTGGTGGATTGCATTGAGACCGACTACCAGACCGACCTTCGCGGTCTTGGCATGTCGGGAAAACCTGCGTTTTGGTATGACGCCCCATGCCAGCTTCAGGTTATGGTCGCGGAGCGGTATGGGCTTTGCCAGGAAAGCCTTCTTCATTGTCTCGGCTACACAGATGACAGAGGTTGCCAGCAGTTCGAGTGCCTCAAGCCGGTTTTTGGTCGAAATACTGAGTGAGTTTATCTCTTTCAGTGCATTATCCAGAAGTGACCATGATTTTTCGGCATTGATAAGTGGCAGCTCGTCCACCCACGCCCTGACGACCTCCGTCCGGGTATCAAAGCTGCTGTTGGTGATTTTCCTTCTGATGGGGAGTTGGAGATCCATGCCTGCCACGATCCTCGATAGTCCTGTCTGACGCCTGAATTACAAGCAACCGGAGTTGCAATGTCAGGAATATGGTGTGCTGCTAAAGCGGTGTCTTGCCTGGCATGCCCGGTGTTTCCTGTACCAGCCGGGGAACCAGGTAGCCGGGGAGAGTGGCACGCAAGCCAGTCATTATTTCACGTGCACGTTCGACACCCACTTCGAAGTGTGCCGCCCCCTGTACCCTGTCGAGCTGGTGCAGGTAGTAGGGCAGCACGCCGGCTGCAAACAGGCGCTCACTCAGTCTCGCGAGTATTGCAGTACTGTCATTGATATCACGCAACAGTACCGACTGGTTCAACAGGGTAACACCGGCAGCCGTCAGTTTGTCGAGTGCATCGGTCACACTGTTATCGATTTCGTTGGGATGGTTGCAGTGCACAACAAAAACCAGCTTTAGTGTTTGCGTCTTTATCCACGACAGTAACCCGCTATCGATGCGTGCGGGTAACACCACGGGCAGGCGCGTGTGAATTCGCAGGGTACTCAGGTGTGTGAGGCTGGCTAGTTGTCCGGTCAGGGAGTGCAGGCGCGTATCGGTTAATGTCAGCGGGTCTCCGCCGCTGAGAATGAGTTCTGAGATGTCGGTACGTTGTGCGAGGTAGTTGATGGCGGGCTGCCAGTCTCCGGGCGCGGGGTTGGCGTCGCTGTAGGGGAAATGCCGCCGGAAACAATAGCGGCAATGAATTGCGCAGGCGCCGGTTGTCGTCAACAGGGCGCGCCCCTGGTATTTGTGTAACAGTCCCGGGACCGGCATGGTATCGAGCTCATGCAGCGGATCTTGCCTGAAGCCGGCGACTTCTTCGGCCTCCCGGGCAAGCGGTAACACCTGCAGCAACAGCGGGTCACGACTGTCGCCCTTGACCATACGCTGAATGAATCCGTGCGGCACACGCAGCGGGAAGTCGCTTTGCAGGGGCCGGATTGTTGCCATCGCAGGGTCGATCTGCAGCAGCTGCAGTAATTCATCCACTGATCTGACGGCCATGGCCAGTTGCTCCTGCCAGGCCGGCCTGTATTCCGGCGGATGTATTCGCGGTATCATAACGAACTTTTTTCAGTTTCAGGTTTACAAGGTTAGATAAAGATATGGCATCTTACAGCACCAGTGAGTTCAAGGGCGGTCTGAAAATTATGTTGGATGGCGATCCCTGCGCCATTATTGAAAACGAGTTCGTCAAACCCGGCAAGGGGCAGGCATTCAACAGGGTCAAGATACGGAATCTCAAGACCGGCCGGGTAATCGAGCGGACCTTCAAGTCAGGCGAGTCAGTGGAGGCTGCAGACGTCATGGACGTTGACCTGCAGTACCTCTACAACGACGGTGAATTCTGGCATTTCATGGATACCAGTAGCTATGAGCAGCAGGCGGCTTCTGCAGAAGCGGTCGGTGATGCGGTCAAATGGCTCAAGGAACAGGACATGTGCGAAGTGACACTCTGGAATGGTACGCCACTGGCTGTCACACCTCCGAATTTTGTGATGCTGACGGTTACCGACACCGATCCGGGCGTGCGCGGAGATACGTCGGGTGGTGGCGGCAAGCCGGCCACACTGGAGACCGGTGCCGTGGTACGTGTGCCCCTGTTTATCGATATTGGCGAGACGCTGAAGATTGACACGCGTACCGGTGAATACGTGGGACGGGCCAAGGAGTAGCCTGGTGATGTAAGTCTGCCGGCCGTCATTATGGAACCGCATGCTGACTGGAGGCCGACGGCCTCACTCGAAGTTCTGAAATTGAGAGCCGAGATACTGGCACGTATCCGGACTTTCTTTGCCAGGCTTGATGTCCTGGAAGTCGATACCCCGGCGCTGTCGCGTGCGGCAACGACTGATCCTGCCCTGTCCAGTTTCAAGACCTGCTACCATGGTCCCGGAGCGGTCAGGGACGAGCCGCGCTACCTGCATACCTCCCCCGAATTCCCCATGAAGCGACTGCTGGCTGCAGGCAGCGGCTCGATTTACCAGATATGCAAGGTGTTTCGTGACGGCGAGTCCGGTACACAGCACAATCCCGAATTCACGCTACTGGAGTGGTACCGCACCGGCTTTGACCATCTTGATCTGATGGATGAGGTGCAGCGGCTTGTCACGGATGTGCTTGCGGATATCATGCCGATCGATTCAGTTCAACACTGGAGTTATCGTGACCTGTTTGTCGAAATTGCCGCTATCGATCCATTCACTGCAACAGCGGCCGAACTCAGGACGGTGTTGCAATCAAGGTTCGACGTGACTGCGGTCGGTCTGTCCCTCGATGATGGGGACGCCTGGCTGGACCTGATGATGACGCATGTTATCGAGCCCCGACTGCGCAGTGGCCTGATGTTTATCCGCGATTACCCGGCCAGCCAGGCGGCATTGGCCCGCTTGCGTCTCTGCAGTCCTCCGGTGGCCGCACGTTTTGAGGTCTATCTGAACGGTATCGAGCTTGCGAATGGCTTTCATGAACTGGCTGATGCACCGGAGCAACGCCGGCGCTTCGAAGCCGATCTTGAGCGCCGTCGCGATAGCGGTGGTGAGGCGGTCAGGATGGATGAAAATCTCTTGTCTGCCTTGCACGCCGGGTTGCCGAATTGTGCCGGCGTTGCACTGGGACTTGATCGACTGCTGATGCTTGCCAGTGGTTCGCAGCGGTTGCAGAACGTGATTGCCTTCCCCTTCGAAACGGCCTGATATTCAGGATAAAAACGGGCTGGATGACTTGTATCCTGCCGTGATATCTCCGAGACTTGCTGATCTATATGAAACATCGGCAACAGACGATGCCTGCGGGGGTGTGGTGGCAACCAACAAGGCGGTGAACCGCTTGTTCAGCGAGCTGGTGCTGATCTGTGTGCAGGGTCGCTAACGGACATGCTTGCTAACATACGTGTGGTATTGCTGAATACCAGTCATCCGGGCAATATTGGCGCTGCAGCGCGTGCCATGAAGACCATGGGGCTGACGCGTTTATATCTTCTTAACCCGAAGCATTTTCCATCTGCCGAGGCCACGGCACGTGCCTCCGGTGCGGATGACGTGCTGGCAAGTGCAACAGTCTGCAGGGACCTTGGTGATGCGCTGGCCGGTAGCAGACTGGTCATTGGTGCCAGTGCCCGCTGTCGCAGTATTCCATGTCCGGTGATTGAACCGGCATCCTGTGCCAGTCGCTTGTTTGCAGAAAGTGAACGGGGCGATGTGGCCATTCTGTTTGGCTGCGAGCGGTCGGGACTGAGTAACGAAGAAATTGACCGCTGCCAGTTCCTCGTGCAAATTCCGAGTAACCCGGATTATGGTTCATTGAACCTTGCGGCCGCCGTACAGATAATCTGTTATGAAATCCTGGTGGCGCACAGGGCGCACGAGAAACCGGGCAGTGAGATCAGTGTGCCGGACCACGAGCCTGCAGCGGCAGATGAAATGGAACGCTTTTACGAGCATCTCGAAAGGGTCCTGATAGAGCTCGGTTTTCTTAAACCGGGTAATCCGCGTATGCTGATGCGACGCTTGCGACGCTTGTATAACCGCGCCCGCCCTGACGAAAACGAGATAAACATACTGCGTGGAATACTCTCAGCCAGCGAGCAGGGTTCGAGGAAATGATACCTGGCAGCTTTTTCGGAAAGCGGCTGCATCGTGCCGGAAACAGGCAAGCAGGCGGCATTGCCTCAGCAGCATGCTGCTCTTTACAGCAACATCAGGTTCAACCGTACTGTCTGGAAACGATATAGATCATGTTTAACAGGATTCGAGAAGATGTACGTTGCGTGTTCGAACGGGACCCGGCGGCCCGCAATTCCTTTGATGTGTTGACAACCTACCCGGGTATTCATGCTGTGCTGATGCACCGCTTCACCCACTGGTTATGGATGTCAGGTTTGAAATGGCTGGCACGGGTGTTTTCAAACCTGGCCAGGTGGTACACGGGCATCGAGATTCACCCGGGTGCGGTTATCGGCCGGCGTTTCTTTATCGATCATGGCATGGGGGTGGTGATCGGCGAGACCACGGAAATCGGTGATGATTGCACCCTGTATCACGGTGTGACGCTCGGTGGCACCAGCTGGGACAAGGGCAAGCGTCACCCGACGCTGGGAAATAATGTCGTTATCGGTGCGGGAGCGAAAGTACTGGGACCGGTGCTTATCGAGGATGGTGTGCGGATCGGTTCCAATGCTGTTGTGTTGAAGAACGTGCCCGCCGGTATGACGGTCGTTGGCGTGCCGGGCAGGCTGGTTGGCGCGACCCACGAGCCGGATGACAAACGCCAGGCAATCGCAAAGAAAATGGGTTTTGATGCCTACGGTGCCACGCGGGATATGCCGGACCCGGTGGCGACCGCTGTGAACGGTATCCTCGATCATATCCACGCCATGGATGGACGCCTTGAAGAGGTGTGCAGGGGACTGAAGGAACTGGGCGCTGAAGTCGGCGACCACGATCTGCCAACGCTCGATTCGTGCGCCTTAAAGCACGTAGAAAGCAAGGAAATTGATGCGGCTGTCGAGTCACGGGATTCGACGACAACGCCAGAACCGGATTCTTGATGTATACTTTCCTGAACATAATGTGACAATGCTGGCAATCCACGGTATTACATCTTGAAATTAACAAGTAAAGGGCGTTACGCCGTCACGGCAATACTCGACCTGGCTTTTCATTCCAGGTCGGGACCGGTTACCTTGTCTGATATCTCGAAGCGTCAGGACATATCACTTTCCTACCTCGAGCAATTGTTTACCCGCTTGCGCAAGCAGAAGCTGGTTCGCAGTACCCGTGGCCCCGGTGGTGGTTATTCGCTGAATCGTCCGGCAAACGAGATTGCGGTTGCAGAAATCGTTGCGGCTGTGGATGAAACCGTTGATACAACACGCTGCAGCGGTGCCAATAACTGTCATGAAGGACAGCAGTGCCTGGCACATGAGTTGTGGGATGATCTTAGTCAGCAGATTTACGGTTTTATGAATGAAATCAACCTGCAGGACCTGATGGATGAAAGCAGTATCAAGGATGTCGCCGCACGTCAGGATGCAATGATGCGTGAAACGGACAAACCGAAGGTTACGCTGACGGAGTGATGTTTTTTTATTTTTAGCGCGTGTTAAGCGCGCTACCCGCCTTCACAACCCGCTCCATTGAGTACGGCCTGTCCGGCCCCGCCCCGGATTTCACCGTATACAATCCCCTTTATCAATAATCGCCTCCCGGGAAGCCCTGACAGGGCCTGTTTTTTGCAGTTTCTGGGACACAGCTCACACAGAAATGCGCTTCGCATCACGGAACATCTCCGGCTCTTGCCGATAACATAAACATCAAGCGTTGCAAGAGAGAATGGAGTACGAGATGAACAAATTATTTGCTATAGGTGTTGCGATTTATCTGGTGGGTGATCCAGGCTTGAGTTTGCTGGCACCATTCAGCGAAGCTAGAGAATTGATCATCGCTTCAGCGCTGGCTTTTATTGCTGTCCCATGGGTAGTTTCACAAATCGATAACTGACCTCATCCCGGGACGGCCCCGACACCGTCTCATGTGAAGTTACCCGCAAGCTGGTCCTGTTTTAACAGGGCCGGCTTTTTTATTTCTCAGACCTTCTGCCAGACAAGCAAACGGTTATTCACCGGCATATCATTGTCATCCTGCAATATGAACCCGTTGGCATCAGCCAGCTCTGCAATGACTTCAAAATCCCTGATGCCACTTGCTGGATCCCGCTGTTTCAACCAGCTGTCGAAGCGTTCATTGCTGTCGCTTGTAAAGGCACCGTCATAATTAAACGGCCCGTAAAGACAGCAATGAGCACCTGTCTGCAGTAGATTACCCATACCACTGAACAGGCTCTGGACCGCTTCCAGACTCATGATATGCGTGGTATTGGCGCTGAAGAGACCGTCATATATGCCAGTGGGCCATGTGCCTGCGGTGACATCCAGGTCGATTGGAGGCAGTACATTTTCAAGCCCGGATTCCTCACGCCATGCCTGTATACTTGCGTGATTTTCTGCCAGGTCAGTCGGTTGCCAGGTCAGGTGTGGCAGCTGGCGTGCAAAGTAGACAGCATGCTGTCCGGTGCCGCTGCCTATCTCGAGTACGTTGTGTGTATTTGCAAAGACCTGTCTGATGACAGTCAGGATGGGTTCCCTGTTTTCCTCGCATGCCTGTGAGTACTGCTTCATTGTCTGCTGATGTACTCCGGCTTTTCTACCCCCGGGGGAGGTGAGCAGTACATCCTTGCCACTGGTTGGGATGTTGTGATTTTCACGACTATCCGGCGTGCGCTCAATGGGCAAAAAACCAGGTCGGCCCCCCTGCAACATGGATTGTGCCTAAGCCACTGTGATTCTTCTGGGTTCCGGTTTTTCCTGCTTCGGGATAGCGATCTTCAATACCCCGTCTTCAGCTTTCGCACTGATATTGGCCGTATCGACAGTGTCGGGGAGGTTAAACTGGCGTAAAAATGTGCCATAAGTGCGTTCTCTGCGACGGTAACCTTCCTCAGCAACATCGGTATCCGACTTGCGTTCACCCTTTACGGTCAAGACACCCTCTTCAAGTGTAATTTCGACATCATTGCGGTTAACACCGGGAATGTCGGCCGTAAGCAGGTAGTGGCTGTCTTCTTCCTGTATATCAACTGCGGGTGTCCAGTCATGTTCCTGGTTGGCTGCCGTGCTACGCATGGAAGAAAGGTAGCGGTTCATTTCATCATTGAACTGATCAAACAGGTTAACAGGTTTGTAGTGGACTAATGACATGCTATTGCCTCCTGAAAATGTAAGTCACTATTGACATGCCTACTAGATAGGGGCATGCCGCTGTATTTCAAGAGGCAGAATGAAAAATGTACTATTTGTGGATGTCGGTATTTACAGGATGCGGGGCGCCGGGACTGTTCGGTCTTTGGCTCCATATCCGCCTGGCCGCGGCAGCAGGCTCCGGCATTTTTCGACTTTCAGGTGTCTTGCCAAACCCGGTGACAGGCTATTAAAAACAGATGGTTATGGTCCTGAATTGTCCGGATGCCGGCAGCAAAAAGCCTGGCCGTGACAGCCCGGAATGGCCGTCAGGACAGCATCGTGATTGATCGAAACAGACAGGCGGGTGTCGGTCAGAAAGCTGGCATTTCCATAGAGAAAAAAGGCGGCTCCGATGGCTGCTGCTGGCCCCCGATATGTATCTGAATACGCTGCACACAATAGTACAGGTCCGGCATGACACTGAATAATACGCAATCAGTCTGGCATCCTTTATGTAAACAATAAGGTCGCAGGATATGAAAGAAAAGATACATCCACAATGTAGCCTCGCAAGGGTAGCCACAGAGGGTCTGTTGTGCCGTTTGCGGGGATGGCCCTGAAATCCGGATAGCAGTCAGAAAAGACCATGTTTAAAAATTATGCAGTCAGCACCCCTTCCAGGCAGGAATCGCTTAGTCAGCAGAATGAAAAGTTGCAATACGATCATTGGCTGAAAAATATCCTGCTGCAGATCGTGGTAACCGGAATGACCACGTAACTGAATACTGCGCGGACTATTCAACATACCTGTCGGGAGAAAAAACGCGCTTATTCCCTGTGTTTGGCAAACGCAGGCTGGAACACGTCTATCGAACCCTGGCGCAAAAAATCGTTCTGGCTGCACTGGCTCCGGACAAAAAGCTTACTGCAGATGCAGGCGCAGAGATAGTTTACCTGCTTCTCCACCTCGTTCATCAGCAGGCATTCAAACAGCTCGGTGTGGCCCGAAGAGATACGGTTCTGGCTGAGGTGTCACGAATTGCTGTTACTGATTACGCCAGTGCTGTGCTTGACGTAACTGCGCCAGCGGATGCCTTTATGAGGAATGCCAGGCAAATGACGAGCACCCTGCAATCCAGGCGATCAGTCTACTCTCAATGCGAGTCGCTTTTTGGTGAGTCATTTCCCGGCAATGGCACGATGGTATTCGCGTTAAGCTTCTTTGTTTATAAAGCTATGGGTCATACAGACAGAAACGATGTAGACGATAATCTGACAGGCAAACGAGATATCAGTGATTCGGAATTGGAAAACTTTCCCAAGCCACCGGAAATCATGGCAGCCGCGCGTGCGGTCGAGTCGATAGTGGATGAGCTAAAATACCACATGACCTCCCGGAAACCCGCTCTAAGTCGCAATATGTCAATGTTCTTCGGGTGGATTGCTGTGGGTGCGGCAATCGTTGTCCTGGTTTGGTGGGCGAAGTCAGCCGGAACGACAGGTGATATTCGAATGGGTGTGCCGGAATCTGAAGAAACGATGCAGACGAGCAAGGCCGCGGGGTTGCGGTCCCATCCAAATGAGAGTGTCGAGAGGCTCACTGGTTTGATTCCCCATCCGAAATCCAGTGAGGTAAATACCCGGGAGATCACTGCTTCCGATACCGATGCAGACCGCCTGGAGGAAAAGGCCCGGTCCAGCGATATCCAAACTCAACAGCAGCAAGTCACCGTGAAAGGCAAGCAATACTGGCGCGTCCAGATAACCGGTTTTTCAACAGCGGGGGAGGCCCGGAGCTATGCCGATACCGCCATGGAGAAGCTGGGGTTGAAGGACGTCTGGATAATGAAGCGCTAGGGTAGTGTTGGTTTGTCAGGCGATTGTTCAACGTATGGCAAGTAACTGCTGTCGTTCATGGGCGCTGGTGAATCGTGTCATTTACCTCACGCGACGGTCCAGGCAGTTTGGGATAGAGATTATGCGTCACTTCATCATTAAATAATGGGCAAGTATGAGCCTGCTGACGGTGTCTTGAAGGCGTACTTGTTTTGATCACCTTCTGACCTGGGACACATGCCATGCTTTGGTGCGGCCAGCCGGTTTGTTGACCTGTATCAACGTTTGGTTACACAGATTTGTTTAGTGTTTCGCATATTAACCATATACAAACAAGGCATGCGAATGAAGAGACATAGCAAATCGTTATTCAAAGGGGGGGCAAATCTTATTGTCGCCGCAGTCCTCGCTGTTTCAATGGTTGGAATCGTCCAGGCAAACCTGACAACCGGAGACGATCTAATGCAACATTGTGTAGCCTCGCCTGACAGTTTCTGCGCTGGCTATATCGGGGGGGTGATAGATACGAGTCACGCACTGTTTTGTTTTCCTCCCGAAGTAACCAAAAGGGAGATAATTAACATCACTATTATATATCTGCGCGATCACCCGGATATGCTGGGTCTGTACGCTCCCAACCTGGTAATCAGGGCAATGCGAGCTACGTTCCCGTGTAAGGATGGCAGGTAGCACGCCTGCTACACTATACGCAATCCAATCACCGGAGGAAGAACACATCATGGACAAGGGAATCACTAACATTGTTATTGTGGTACTGATAGTTGTATGCGCCTTTATATACATTCTGTGGAAGAATTCACGGAGAACGAAAGATGCCATCTTGCTGGTTGCACAACAACAGAGTCTCGTCGGGCACGATGAGCGTGCACGTACGCTTTGCCGTGCCATTCACATGCTGAATCCGAATCTCACAGCAGGCGTTGACTATGTCATCAGGCACGATTCACCGGAACAGGAGCCTTATATCGCCGAATGGATGGCTGACACACCCCGGCCTGGCGATACAGAAATCAATTCCGCCCTGCAGGAAATCTCGGATGTCCATCACGAGGAAAAATATGCCGCCATGAGGCGGAGGGAGTATCCGAGTGTAGGGGAACAACTGGAGGCTGCGTACCAGGCGCGTCAGGGGAACGATGCCAAACAACTCGAGGTGGACGAGAAAATTCGCAGTGTACGGGAGAAATACCCGAAGACGGATGAATGCGTTTAATCCTGAATCAGGGACTGACACCCACCAGGTCTGGCCAGGCCTTCGATTTCAGCCTCCTGGTTTACCGGTGTAGATACCCAGCGTACGATAAATGACTTCAGGTATACCCGTTGTTCACTAGTGAGGTGTTCCTCCTGTAGCAGGTTTTCTGCTGACATTTTAGGGAGGTCATTCGCATATAACCATTCTCTGTATTCGTAACGTAAGCCTGTTAATGAGGCAGTTCTGGAAGTATTTATTTTTGCGTACATTGCTGCTCTCCTCTGCTCGTTTGGATATTCCACCGGCATGCCGTGCCATCTGTAAGTTCTTCACCATGGCTATAGAATAGAACAGGGTAGATGAACTAAAGCTGAACGGAGGACTTGTCGCCGTGCTCTCGCTCAATACCGGTGTGGCTACCGGAGCCCGTGAGCAGGACAGGCTGTTCGGACGGGTGAGGCGTGTTCCCGCGCGGGACCATGATTGATTGCGGGTTCAGTTTCAGGCATGTGGTCAGTCCGCTGGATAGGCGGGCAGTATGTGTTTATCCTTCCCGTCCGGGCCTGCCAGGCGTGTAGTCCGTGCTGTTGGAAATACAATCACAAACATTTTCATGCAGGAGGGGTCGATGTGAAGAACGCAACGCCGATTACCGAACTCGTGCCCCTGTAACCAATTCAGAATCGATTGTCATACAAAGAAACAGCCACTCCCGGGGGTGGCTTTTTTACTTATAATGGCAGCGGTTTCACGGGCGCCAGGCGCCATATTTCATTGTTGTAGTCGAGGATGGTCCGGTCGGTCGAAAACTTGCCACTGTTCGCCGTGTTGAGGATGCTCATGCGCGTCCAGCGTTGCTGGTCGCGGTAGGCCCTGGCGACAAGTTCCTGGGTATCGACGAAACTGCGGAAGTCCGCCGCCGTCAGCCAGGGATCATGGGGGCTGGTAATCGAGTCGATTATCCCGTTGAACAGGTTTTTTTCGAACTGGTTGAAGAACCCGCTTTTCAATAACTGCATGACGGCATTCAGGTCCTCGTCGGCAGCAATGATATCCCACGGGCGATAATCGCGGCGGGTCCCGGTGACCTGTTCGGCGCTGAGGCCGAACAGGAAGAAGTTTTCCTTACCGACTTCTTCCAGGATTTCGATATTGGCGCCATCCAGCGTGCCAATGGTGATGGCACCGTTCATCATGAATTTCATATTGCCGGTGCCGGAAGCCTCCTTGCCGGCGGTGGATATCTGCTCGGAGAGGTCCGCACCCGGACAGATGACTTCCATCGCCGATACGCGGTAGTTGGGCAGAAACACCACTTTGAGCAGGTCGCCCACGTCGGGATCTGTATTGATG
Source organism: uncultured Ectothiorhodospiraceae bacterium (assembly GCA_947258515.1). Lineage (GTDB taxonomy): Bacteria > Pseudomonadota > Gammaproteobacteria > UBA9214 > UBA9214 > UBA9214. Next base: position 12,279 of record CAMYIO010000077.1, on the reverse strand, counting down.
ACATTGGCAATGTTGCTGATCAGCTTGATGATGTTCTTGGCCATCGCGTAACCCGGCGCCGCCTTGCCGCCGACCAGTACGCAGCGCTGCGTCCAGCTGGCGATATCGCCGCGCTTGATACGGTTGTACAGGTGAATGACGTGCAGCGCGTTCAACAGCTGCCGCTTGTACTCGTGAATACGCTTTACCTGCACATCGAACAATGCGGAAGTTGCTATCTTCACGCCGCAGTCACGCTCGACCATGTCGGCAAGATGCTGCTTGTTAAGCAGCTTGATCTCGCGCCAGCGCTGCTGGAACGCCTTATCGTCTGCGTGCGGCGCCAGTTTCCTGAGCTGGTCCAGCCGGGTCATCCAGCTGTCACCGATACTTTCACTGATGAGATTGGACAGCCCCGGGTTGCACAGGGCCAGCCAGCGCCGCTGGGTAACGCCATTGGTCTTGTTGTTGAACTTGTTCGGCCAGAGCTCGAAGAAATCGCGGAACAAGCCCTCCTTGAGCAGCCGCGAATGCAGCTCGGCGACGCCGTTTACCGAGTAGCTGCCGACGATGGCCAGATACGCCATGCGTACCATGGGTGTATCGCCTTCCTCGATAATTGATACTCGCCGCAGCCGATCGGTATCGCCGGGCCAGCGTTGTGACACCTGGACGAGGAAGCGGGCGTTGATTTCGTAGATAATCTCCAGCAGCCGTGGCAGCAAATTCTGGAACATCTGTACCGGCCATTTCTCCAGCGCTTCGGGTAACAGCGTGTGGTTGGTGTAGGCCATGGAACGGCCGACAATATCCCAGGCACTGTCCCAGTCGACGCGATGCTCATCAACCAGCAATCGCATCAACTCGGCCACAGCGATACTCGGATGGGTGTCGTTGAGCTGGAAGCAGTGCTTGTCAGCCAGTGCGGCGAAATTCCTGTCGTGCAGCCGTAACCAGCGACGCAGCACATCCTTGAGGCTCGCGGAAGCCAGGAAATACTGCTGACGCAGGCGCAGTTCCTTGCCATTCTCGCTGGCATCGTTGGGGTAGAGCACCATGGTGATGTGTTCGGCATCGTTCTTGGACTCCACCGCCTCGGCATAGTCGCCGGCGTTGAATTCATCGAGGTCGAACTCGTCGGTGGCGGTAGACTTCCACAGGCGCAGACTGTTCACCGTGTCGTTGCGGAAACCCGGCACCGGAATGTCATAGGGCACCGCCAGCACATCATGCGTATCCGCCCAGCGCACACGCAGCTCGCCGTTTTCATCACTATAGAACTCGGTGTGGCCGCCAAAGTGGATGCGCTGGGTGTACTCTGGTCGCTCCAGTTCCCAGGGATTGCCGTCGCGCAACCAGTGATCCGGTTCCTCGATCTGATGGCCGTTGACAAGTTCCTGGCGGAACATGCCGTACTCGTAACGCAGACCGTAACCCAGCACCGGTAACTGCAGCGTTGCACAGCTGTCGAGGAAACAGGCGACCAGGCGACCCAAACCGCCGTTGCCGAGACCGGCATCGTGCTCGGCGGCCTCGACCTCTTCCAGTTTGATGCCGTAGTCGTACAGGACACGGGTCACCGCATCGGTTATGCCGAGGTTGAGCATGGCATTGCTGAGGGCCCTGCCCATCAGGAACTCCAGCGACAGGTAGCAGGTGCGCCGCGCATCCTTCTCTTCGTAGGCAAACCGGGTTTCTTTCCAGCGTTCCATCAGCCTGTCACGCACGGTGTAGGCGAGCGCTTCATACAGGTAGTGACTCGTGCAGTGCTGTTTGTCCCTGCCCAGGGTGCGGTTGTAGTAGCGAAGGAAATCCTCATCAATAGCCTTTTTGTCCATTGCCAGGGGCGGCAATTCGGTCAGTTCCGGATGAGGGATGAATGCATTGGGTAGGTAATTCTGCATAGCTGGATAACTACTCCGGGAGTCGATTCAGTCAGTGGACGTTCTGTCCAGACACAGGATAATACTCGAACCTTGCCATAAGGTCTCGCTATGCCATGAACGGCTCGGGTTCCTTCAGGAATGCTCAGCAGATTAATAAACACGCCTGGCAAGCCGCATCATTCAGGTGACTGGTTATAGTATGAGACTGCTGTTCGTTGATGGTTTCGGAATAGCAGGAACTGGCAGAAAGCACGCGATTAGCATGCAACTTACTATTCTTTCCAGGGCAGGACAGAAATGCCGGGTAACCCAGGTTAGGCGACATGTCCACACGCCTTACACTGCTTCCCTGTATCGCAGGTTTGGCAAAAAAGGACAAGGCGTCCCTGTCTGAGTGCCAGGGTAGTCTGTACTGGTCCATGCAATTAATATTTACAATTGTGGGGGAAAGTTGCACATCTGATGATAAGGAGCAACACCTACTTCCCTTCATTCCCGAGAATGACTTCTTCGATGGATTTCTGCCTTTCAGCTAATGATGTCGTTCGCTAACCGCATGTTGTCCGCTTAACCGAGGCAAGTTTTAATTGCGAAATGCAGTTCTGATTCGCATTTTGAAATTGCATTCCGGGGCAGGTTCTCTGCGGTAGTGCTTTTTCATGCATGTGGCCGTTCCAGCACCAGCATGGACATGTCATCCCCCGGTACGGCCGAACCCCGCCATTCACCGAGTCTTTGTTCCAGTGTCTCCGTCATGGAGTTCAGGGGGGCGGTTGCCGTATCAGCCAGCAGTTCCTGGAATTGTTCGAGACCAAACGGCAGGTTTTTCTCATTCACGCAATTCGTTATCCCGTCAGAGTAAAGCACCAGTCGTTCTCCGGGGCGAAGCTGGAACGATATGTCTGAATAACCGCTGTCAGCGAACATGCCGGCTGGCATGCCGCCTGGTTTCATACGGTTGATTCCGCCGTCAGGCAAGACGGTGAACGGCGGCGGGTGGCCGGCGATGCAGAGTCTGCCTTCGCCGCTATGCTTGTTAACCGTGCCGTATACCATGGTTATGTACTGATTGCATTTCTGCCCAGGGACAACAAGTTGCCGGTTGATATTGCTGACCACGGTAGAGGGATCCGAGCGCAAGTACTTGTTATTGTCGAAGGCCTGGCATGAGGTAAGTGTATTGCACAGACAAATGGACAGCATTGCGACCGGTATTCCCTGTCCTGATATGTCCAGCTGATAAAACCCGAGGACTTCCTCTCCAAGGTCAATGAAATTAAAGAGGTCACCCGTTACTGTTGCGGATGGATTGAACATCCAGGCTGTATTTATAGGGAGTGCAGAGGCCTTGTTGCAGGGTAGCAGCTGTTCCTTTATGCGGGCGGCAGGGGAAAGTACGGGCGTGCCATGGTTGCAGTTTCCGGGGAGATCTTTTGATGCATCCATCAGCTGCCTGTTCTGTTCCACCAGGCGCATGGTCATGCCAATGATGCGTTCCGCCACCTGAATGCGGCCAAGCAAAATCTGGAAATCGAATGGTTTGCAGAGCACTTCATCGGCACCTGCATTCAGACCGTGTATTATGTCTTCCCTGGAGGTCTTGCCGGTTAGCAGTATCACGTAGACGTAATCATCCCGACAGGCGCTACGGATGGCCCGGCACAAGTCAATGCCGTCCATTTCCGGCATCATCCAGTCACTGACGACAATGTGCAGATCCGGGTCGGCGAGATGTGTCAGTGCTTCTGCGCCGTTACCGGCTTCCACAACCACGTGACCCCACAGGCGGAACAGTTCAGTCAGGGATTCCCGGTAATCCTGTGCATCATCAACGACCATGATCTTCATGTCAGTACTTCTCCGCTAGTATTCGTTGCCATGGTTGCAGGCAGGAAGCGTGCCAACGAAGACAAAACCAGATTTATGATTCTCACAGCCGGATCTGCCGGACGGTGCCGGCGGCATGCCCTGGCAAGCGGGCCGTCAGCCGGTCAGAGAGAGGGGAGCTGGTTTTCCCAGTGCTGTCGTTTGCGGTAGATCGTGGAAGGGCTGATATTCAGCAGGGCTGCGGCCTTGGGGATATTGCCGTCACACTGTTCAATGGCCTGTTCAATGGCCTGTTTCTCAATCTGCCACAAGGGACGGATTGGCGCGGACTGAACAGCAGCCTCCCGGGCGTTCGTGGGATTTCCTGTAGTACCGGGGTGATCCGGAAAATTGCCGCCAGTGGTGGCTACCAGTTGGTCAAGTGGTGATGGCAGCATGGAGGTAGTAACTGTGTCACAGTCACTCAAGACTACAATATTGCGGATCACGTTCTGTAGCTGGCGAACATTTCCTGGCCATTGGTAATCCAGCAGTAGTGCTTCGGTTTCGGGTGAAAAACGCACAAAACCCTTGTTTTCCTCAGTGCTGTAGCGAGTCAGGAAATACCGGGCGATAAGCAGAATATCCTCTTCGCGATTTCGCAGTGCGGGCAGGTTGATCGGGATTACATGCAGCCGGTAGTACAGGTCTTCACGGAAACGTCCAGCCTTGACTTCCTCCATGGGGTTCTTGTTGGTTGCGCATATAAAACGCACGTCGACCTCCTGGAGCTTGCTGCCACCAACCTTCTGAAAGCTGGCTGTCTGGATGAAACGCAGCAGCTTGCTCTGCAATTCCAGGTTCATTTCACAGACTTCGTCAAGGAACAGGGTCCCGCCATCAGAACGTGCTGCCGCGCCTTCCCGTGCCGTTACTGCCCCGGTGAAGGCGCCTTTTACATGGCCGAAGATTTCGCTTTCCATCAACTCGCGGGGAATGGCCGCGCAATTGAGTGCGATAAACGCTTTGTTCCTTCGCGGACTTTCGTCGTGAATGGCCTGGGCGCAGACTTCCTTGCCGGTGCCGCTTTCCCCGGTTATGAACACGGTCGCCTTGCTGGTGGAAGCACTGGAGATGATCTGGTAGACCGATTGCATCGGCAGCGAAGCACCAACGAAACCATGAAAGTGGTTGCGGCGTAACAGGTCAACGACTTCTTCCAGATCCTGCCGCTTGAGCGCATTGTCGAGAGTCACGAAAAGCCGGTCGGCTGTGAACGGTTTTTCGATGAAATCCAGGGCGCCTGCCTGCATGATTTCGACCGCAATATCCACTGATCCATGTGCGGTGATGACCACAACGGCAGTGGGCAGGGCGCGTGCAACAACATCCTCGAGAATAAGCTTGCCGTTCATATCAGGCAGTTGCAGGTCCAGCAGGATGGCATTGGGGATATCTGTTTCAATTGCCTCGAGTGCGGCTTTCCCGGTGTCGACATGCGTCACCTGGTAGCCTCGCTCGTTCAGGTACTCCTGGTAGACAACAGCGACAGAGTGGCTGTCTTCAACAAGCAATATTTTCGCAGCTGTGTTTTTCATGTGTACTTCAGTACCAGATAAGCGTTGATATTATCAGTGATATATATTGAGCAATGGAATGTAAAACAAGGCAATACAAACCGTTAAGTTTATGTCTCGGTGCCAGCGTGTAGCGGTTCTTGTTGTTGTGTCATCACCAGGTAGTGGTCCAGTTCCGCTATCACCTGGTTCCACACATCTTGCCAGCTGTTGCAGGTCGAAGGCGCCAAACGTGCCGGCGCTGGATTTCAGGCTGTGTGATTCACGCTCCAGCTGTTCCGCTGCGAGTGGAGACAGTGACTGTGATATGACGTGTATGCGTTTGACCGTTTCCTTGCGGAAGGCGGCAAGCATGTGGGGCATTAAATCGGGGCTGGTGTCGCGTGCAAGCTGTTCCAGTGTATTGATGTCGAGCATCTGCAGGTCTCGCATTGCCGGCCCGCCTGTGTTTCCGACCCGGGTGGCTGCAGGGTCTTCGGGCAACCATTTATCAAGGATATCCAGCAACAGTTGCTTGTCGACCGGCTTGGAAATGTAATCGTCCATGCCTGAAGCAAGGAACTTTTCACGGTCTCCCTTTATGGCATGAGCTGTCATGGCGATGACAGGCACGCGACCCTTGTCACCAGCCAGCTTGCGAATTACAGCGGTCGCTTCCATTCCATTCATTTCCGGCATGGAGATGTCCATGAGCACCAGGTCGTAGGGCAGGTTTCTCATTGATTCCACGGCTTCCTTCCCATTGATCACGGTATCAATGTGGTAACCGGTGTCCTTCAGCATGGACAGCGCCACCATCTGGTTGGCGGGGCTGTCCTCGGCGAGAAGAATACGAGCCCCGTGCCCTGCGGGTCTTGATGCCTGGGTATATTTCTTCCCGCTAACCGGCGCTATTCTGTCCATGGACGGCCCGGTCCCCGGCGTTTTTTCGTTGCAGTGTTTGCCCTCAACAAGGGGAATTTCAAACCAGAAGCAACTGCCCTTGTCCGGCTCGCTTTCCACGCCGATTTGTCCGTCCATCAGAGTAACCAGTTGCCTGGAGATAGCCAGGCCGAGCCCTGTTCCCTCGGAGTGAGTGATGCCGCCCGGGGTCAGTTGGGTAAATTCGGTAAACAATTTATCGAGATCCCCGGCCGGGATGCCGACCCCGGTGTCAGATACTGCGAAGCGAATGAACCGGTGTTCGCTGTCTCCAGTCAGTGTGATATCCAGATTGATCGTGCCTTCATGAGTAAATTTGATGGCATTGCCAACCAGGTTGATCAGTATCTGCCGCAGACGTCCGCTATCGCCTTCGATGAAGGCTGGCAAGGTCTTCCCCAGACAGCTGGACAGGGTGATCCCCCTGGATTCGGCTTTGGGTCTGAACATGTTGATGGTGGTGTCGATCAGCGAGCGGAGGTTGAAGCTTGCAAAATCCAGCTCCACTTTCCCGGAATCGATCTTTGAAAAATCCAGGGTATTGTTGATCAGGTTGAGCAGTAAGCCGCTTGATTGATGGGCTGTTTTAACCCATGCTTTCTGCTGGGCGGTCAGATTATCTTCATTCGCCAGCAGGCCAAGTAATCCAAGTACGGCATTCATGGGTGTGCGGATTTCATGGCTCATGTTGGCAAGGAAGCTTGATTTCGCCTCTGCCGCTTCTTCCGCGAGATTCTTTGCCTGTCTCATGGCGGCTTCTTGAATGCGTCGTTCGGTAATGTCGCGAAGGTAGGCGGTAAAAAGTGGTTTCTTCTCAATCCAGGTTACGTTGATGGACATTTCGACCGGAAACTCCGTGCTGTCCGAGCGCATGGCCTTTACCTCGATGCGATTACCCAGAATCGAAGTTTCACCTGTTACCAGGTAGTGCTCAAGCCCCTTGTTGTGTGCCTCGCGGGATGCGGGTGGAATGATTGTGTCCACTAAGGGACGGCCGATGACTTCTTTCCGGCTGTAACCGAAGGTCTCTTCTGCAACAGGGTTGAACTCGGTGATAAGGCCTTCATTGTCCATGTTGATAATACAGTCCAGCGCGGACTTGATAATGGCATCTTGCTGCTTTACATCTTCCTGCAAGTGTAATGACATTTGGTTGAAGGCCCTTACCGTATGAGCCAGTTCGTCATTACCCTGTACAGGGAGTTGATATCCCAGTTCACCATTGATTATACGGCGGGAGGCATCATTCAGGCTGGTGAGCTGCCGGCATCGCTGATAACGTTGTCGATGTGCGAGGTTAAAATTCCAACCTCGAGCCGGCCATAGCGAGTGTTGCTCTCCTTGATATCAATGGCGGTGTCGAAGCTGCCGTCGTCTACGGATGCATAGTCCAGATCTGCCGAAAAGATACCGTGTGCCGGAAGGTTTGGCCCGGCCTCAGCCAGAATGACTCCATCCGGATTCAGGATGCGCACGTAGCCAAGTTCCGGTATCGAAATGGCATCATTGACGATATCATGCAATGTCGCCATGTCAGTCGAGAGGACAGCATCACGGGAAGCACGGGAGAGAAGGGTCAATGTTGCCGCCGCCCGTTTGATAAGTTCTGACTCGTTAATCGAGCGCAGATAATTGATGCCTGTCCAGATCAATACAACCAGCAGGATTGCCTCGATTACGGCAACGCCGAAAATAGTTTTCTGGCGAAAGGTCACGGTGTGTGACTGCCCTCCGTTGTGGTTGCCGGACTGGCAACCAGGCCATCAAGCAGGTCAATGTTCAGCTTGCGGATGTCGTCCCATTCAGCATCGCTTGCAGCGACAATCCCTTTGAAGTTTATTTGGCTAAGCAGTTGCCTTCCCTGTTCAGTGTTTTCCAGTTGCTGCATTGCTGTTAACACGGTGTTAACTGTGTCGCTCGGTACCCGGGGGTGTGCTGCAATGGCATGCGACGTGTAGGGCTCAGAGGTCCACAGGATACGCAGCTTCTCCCGAACTTCAGGTTCCAGGCCGTTTAGCGTACGCATGACGCCGCCACCTGCCGGGTAGAGCCCTACCGCTACTGATCGATAGACCGAGTCATGAGATGAGACATATTTGGGTGTGATAGCGATTCCGAGTCCGCTGAACTGCGCGCGGGTAATAATGCTGGCGGCAAATGCGGCGGGGGAGGGGAAAGCCAGGGTCTGGTCAGCCAATTCATCCAGGTCCTTGTATGGGCTGTCTGCGCGCACCACGATAATACCTTTTAGACGCTTCCCTTTTTCCCTGGCAAATGCCTGGTAGCCGGGGGAACGGTGGAAAGTGGTGTAGTGATAAGGGTTCATGTAGGCAAGATCGTACTCACCGTTAGCCAGGCGGCGTTCGAACTCTGGAATATTAGGGGCCGTTCTGAATAACAGGCGTTGACCGGTCAGAGTCGAGAGATGTTCCAGCAGCGGTGTCCACACCCGCGCCAGCTTGGCAGCTGACTGTTGCGGGACGATCCCGAAGGTCAGGGCTTGCCCGGTTATCTCTGCATGGCTGCTGCTTGCAAGGAGCAGTGCAAGCAAACAGCCCGTCAGACAGCGATGTAGTTGTCTTATAATGGAATATCTCCACTGGACGGGTTGTCTGTTTCTGATCTATTTGAATTGCTGCCAGGTTTAGGAGCAATAATCAGGCCAATCGGCCATCAGGATCAGCATCAACGCCTGCCAGGGCGTAAAAGGCCTGCAAACGGGGGCTAAGCCTGATATGAGTAACGTGTTCTAAACAGTAATCCCATGGCTGTCTATTTGCAATTTGCGACGCGGGAACTGCGGTCAGTGCAATTTGCGAATATAGGGTCCAGATATATTCTCTGACAAATTTCGATAAATAATTGTGGCCAGGTTCAGGTGTCCTGGTATCCACCAGCTACACAAAAAAGCCACCCTATTTGGGTGGCCTTTACGTTTGGTGGAGGCGGCGACTACCGAAAACAGAGCATATGTGACTGTAATATAAATAAAATGAATCTTTCGTAATTGCCCCCGGAGTTGCCCCCAGCTAATCACTGTCTATCAGTGAATAATAGCTTCCAGAGATGGCCATTGCTGAAACGTTCGTGATTAACCTGAACTTCTTGAATGAGGGCCAGGTAAGACGTTCCCCGCATACCTCGGGGCTCTCTTGTCGTGACAATTGTATTTCCTGGAACGGCCACAACACGACATTTAGCACGAATAAAAAAGGCGACCCAAGGGCCGCCGTGAGGAATACTAATCAGTACTGATGTCCCGTCACATAAAGGACATATATAATCCAAGTACAAATATCGTAATAAGAATACCAATGGCACCCATGATGACTGTGCTTGCATGATTATTGTGCCAGCCACGGACTATCCAGTAACTTTCCAATCCAATAAAACCAGCTGCTGCACCATAGGCAATAAAAAGTCCCTTGGGTTCAATACCCGAAGACATGATGAAAACAATATAAAAGACAAACGCGACACCAATAGGGGTCAATGAGAATATCCAGTCCTGTATTTCTCCAGGCCCCCTGTGGGTCGTTAACAGCTTGTGAAGCTTGTCTGTATCTTTCATTATCTCCCCCTGGGTCATCCCTATACCGGGCCAATCAGCCTGGCATCGACATTTTGTGATTTAACACGATCTAGCACATCTTGTGAGGAATACATCTCTCTGTCGTACCTGACCAGCATTAGGTGGTAGCGTAACGGACAGAATTCTGCGGTAGTGATACCGCCATTATCTTTCAGAGCGGCAACCAAATCTTCTCGCCGTTGTTCTCCCAGGCTCTCGGTTATGTGCACAACGATTTCAACACTATGGTCAGGTTCGTTCTCTATGCTATGTAATGCTTGTCCCATGGCATCCTTCCTCCTGTTTATTCGATATCAAAAAAGACGCATAGAGTCTCATGCCCTTTACTCAGAACCACGAAACCTCATGAGTCCTAATAGTCAAAACGCCTTCATTACTTTAGCTAATGCTGGCATTACTTTGACTATAGGATAGAAGTCTAGTTATGGCGCACTACTATTTGTATTGTGGAAAATACTTATTCAGCACATAAGAAACTATTAATGCCTTGAATATATCAATGCCTGCGTCCAAGAATGATCGGGTTGATAGCACGCGTTTAGATGAGAATACAGCTGCTTGCTCCAGGAATGCCCGCTTCCTGTCAGTTACTTGCCCTTCGTTGGACTATGAACAACGATTATTCTTTTGACACGCAAGGGGGATAACCGGCCAACTTCTGCACTTTCATAGATACTAAGCGATATGTTTTGGTCGACGTATGCGCACCAGCAGGTACAGCGCCCAGGCCAGCAGTACTGGAAACAACGGGTCCGGTTGGCGAACGTCCGTAAGCGTACAACCACCGCCACTGCCACCTCCACCACCCCCGCTACTAACGACCGTATCAGTGGCTGGTATCTCTGGCAGCGTATTTTCCGCAATTACAAGGGCTCTTTCCGCATCCACGATACCGGCACCACAGATAGTCGTATCACAACTGGTATCCGGAAAGGGGCGCGCTGATGATTTCAGTATGTGCTCAACCTGCCTTGGTGACAGATCGGAGTTATGAGCAAGTATCAGTGCCGCCACACCGGTAACCTGTGCCGCCGCGAAACTGGTACCCAATGCATACGCAATCGCATCATCGCCAGGGTCCGTCAGTCCGGTGTTATACAACACAGGAATGGCATCGACACCTTCACCACCCGGTGCGCTGATGTCCACACGATTGCCGATATTGGAATAACCGGCACGCGCACCGCCGCGGGTCGTAGCAGCCACGGTGATTACACGGTTGCAGTTTGCAGGGCTGGTAATATCCACATCGGCTGCACCATTGCCAGCCGCAACGACAACACTAACACCACTGCTGACCACTTCGTCGATTGCATCCTGCTCAAAGGCTGAGCAGGCATCGGTACTGCCGGCACTCAGGTTGATAACCCGTGCCGGGTTTGGATTTAGCGGTACTCCAAAGACCTTCAGGCCGGCCGCCCAGCGCATGGCATCGATAATATCGGAGATAAATCCGCCGCACTTGCCGAGTGCACGTGCAACCAGGATATGACCTCTATGGTCAATCCCGACGATACCGAGCGCATTGTCAGTGGTGGCGGCGACCACACCGACAACGCTGGTACCATGCCAGGAACTGTTCGTTGGGCTGCCACCACCCCCGCACTCATCGGCCAAAGTGGCATCACCTGGATCAGCTGGATTTGCATCACGGCCAGGGATACCGTCATTATCATTGAACATGTCACTGAAAAAATCGTATCCGGGCAAGAAGCGTGCCGAGTCGAGTTCTGCATGCGGCAGGATGCCAGTGTCGATAATCGCCGTCACAATTTTTTGGCTGCCACGTTCCACGTCCCAAGCGGATGGCATGCGTATGCCACCGGAGTCCTCGTAGAGATTCCACTGGGTGACATACTGCGGGTCATTCGGCACAAACTGTATGCGCGCACGCCGGTCGGTACGTACATAATCAACCTGGGGATCGGCCTGCAACTGGTCGATGAGTTCATCCCGTTCTGTGACTGTGCTGATATCGGGCGCGGCCAGCAGCAGGGCATCCCGTCCGACCTGTCTTACCAGAACAAGCCTGGATTGTGTGCGCTCGCTCAAGCCAGTGACGACCTGTTCTACAGCAGCAGTATCGAGGACTGTCCCAGTCTGCCCGAGTAGTCTTATAATCAAACGGTAATCTGCCGTAGCAATTCCCGGTAAGTACAACAGGCACAAGGTCAACAGTAGATGCCATACTCTCAGGACTACAGAGCGGTCCGCCGTTGGCGATGCTACTTTTTTATTGTTTATCTGATACATAATATTACTAACGATACTACATCAGCGGTGTTCCCTGACACGGAAAAGAAACTGGAATATGGGACGATACAACCGGTATTGCGTACCGGGTAGATGGTGATTTCTACGATTTAGGGCGTCTGTATAAGGAGAAAAGGAGAATTTGGCCTTTGCTTTACAGGCAGAGTGATGGAAATTGGCAAGAAATGTTGACCAAGCTATGCCCAAACATGCCCAAACATGCCCAAACATGCCCCAATTTATGGGCCACATGGATTTTTAAGTA
>CAMYIO010000076.1 GCA_947258515.1 uncultured Ectothiorhodospiraceae bacterium | reverse complement strand
CCCTCTTCAGTAACCTGGAATTCAGGATCGAACGCGGACAGGCGCTAATCCTGGAAGGCCGCAACGGTAGTGGCAAGACCTCGCTGTTACGTATCCTCTGCGGTATCCGCTTGCCGGATGGCGGCTCGGTCACCTGGAGCGGGACGGATATCAACAAGCTCGGACCGGATTATCACGTGCACACGGCCTATGTCGGTCACCGCGACGGCATCAAGCTCGACCTGACGCCACTGGAGAACCTTGCCATGGCCCGGGCGCTGGGCAAACCGAATGACACCACACTGGAGGCGGCGCTGGATAAGGTCGACCTGTACGGCTTCGAGGACGTGCTGACGCGCAACCTGTCAGCCGGTCAACAGCGCCGCCTCGCGCTGGCCCGACTGCTGGTCACCGACACGGTGCTGTGGATCCTCGACGAACCGTTTACCTCGCTCGATGTGCATGGCATTCAGGTCATCGAGGAGCTGCTGGACCAGCACACGTCGCGGGGCGGCATGCTGGCGGTGACCTCGCATCATGCCGTCAATCTTGCCAACACCCAAATCCAGCGCATCAACCTGTCGGAACTGGCCGCATGACGTCTGATTCCCTGCTGCGCGCCTTTTCCCTGCTGCTGAAGCGCGACCTGACGCTGGCGATGCGGCACCGCGCGGAAATGATCAACCCGCTGCTGTTTTTCGTGCTGGTCACCAGCCTGTTTCCGCTCGGCATCGGCGCCGACCCGAAACTGTTGCAGGCGGTGGGTCCGGGCGTCATCTGGGTTGCGGCCCTGCTGGCGGCCCTGCTGTCCCTGGAAGGCATCTTCCGCTCCGATTTTGAGGACGGTACCCTGGAGCAGTTCCTGCTCAGCTCGCACCCGGTGTCGGTGCTGGTGATCGCCAAGGTGCTGGCCCACTGGCTGATCACCGGCCTGCCACTGCTGGTGATCTCGCCGCTGCTGGGGGTACTGCTGGGACTGCCGGCTGACGCTATCCTGATCCTGCTGGTGACGCTGGCACTGGGCACGCCAGTACTGAGCCTGATCGGCGCCGTTGGCGTGGCGCTGACGGTGGGACTGCGCAAGGGGGGGATGATACTGTCGCTGCTCGTGCTACCATTATACGTTCCGTTATTGATATTTGCGGCCAGTGCCGTGGACACAGCGGCTGCAGGCCTCCCGGTGACTGCCCATTTATCGCTGATCAGCGCATTACTGGTGCTGTCCCTGAGCCTGTCGCCACTGGCAACCGCCGCCGCGCTGCGCATAAGTCTGAGTTGATATGTTTAATAATTTCTTTCACAAGATGGCCTCTCCGAAATACTTCTACCGTATTTCCGGGATCCTGATTCCCTGGCTCGCCGCGGGCTCCGCACTGCTGTTCCTGGCCGGTCTCTACTACGGCCTGGTGAAGGCGCCGCCGGACTACCAGCAGGGCGACAGCTACCGCATCATGTTCATTCACGTGCCGGCCGCGTGGATGTCGATGTTTATTTACATGGTGATGGCGGGCGCCGGCGCCATCGGCCTCATCTGGCGCATCAAGCTGGCCGAGATCATGGCCATCAGCAGTGCGACCATCGGCGCCTGGTTCACCTTCCTGGCACTGGTCACCGGATCGATCTGGGGCAAGCCGATGTGGGGCACCTGGTGGGTCTGGGATGCGCGCCTGACATCCGAGCTGATCCTGCTGTTCCTCTACCTCGGCGTCATCGCGCTGTACAACGCCATCGACGACAAGCGTACCGCGGCACGCGCCGTGGCCATCCTGGCGCTGGTCGGCGTCGTCAACATCCCCATCATTCATTACTCGGTCGAATGGTGGAACACCCTGCACCAGGGCCCGACGGTCACCAAGTTCGACAAGCCGTCCATCCATCTCAGCATGCTGATACCGCTGCTGCAGATGGCGGTCGCCTTCAAGCTGTATTACGCCTTTGTGGTGTTGATGCGTGCGCGCTGCGAGGTACTGGAACGCGAGCGAAATACCGGCTGGGTCAGGGAACTTGCGGAGAAAACATGAATCTGAATGAATTCTTTCACATGGGTGGCTACGCGTTCTACGTGTGGACATCCTACGGCATTGCCCTGTTTGTGCTGCTGATCAACGTGATCCTGCCCATACTGCAGCGCAAGAAGATACTGGGCCGCATTGCCCGCGCAGCCAGACGCACCCGGAGAAACACCGCATGACACCGAAACGCAAGAAACGCCTCGCCCTGATCCTGCTGATGGTCGCGGGCGTCGCCATCGCCGCCGGCTTTGCACTCAAGGCCTTTAACGAGAACCTGATGTTCTTCTACACGCCGTCCGCCGTGGCGGCCGACGAGGCGCCGTTCAATCATCCCATCCGCGTCGGCGGACTGGTTACGACCGGCAGTGTCAAGCGCCAGGCCGATGGCCTCACCGTGCTGTTCGACATTACCGATAACGCCGAGACCATCACCGTGCAGTACACCGGCATCCTCCCGGACCTGTTCCGTGAGGGCCAGGGTATCGTGGCGCTGGGCGAACTCGGCAAGGACCGGCGTTTCGTTGCCAGCGAGGTGCTCGCCAAGCATGATGAAAATTACATGCCACCGGAAGTGGCCGATGCCCTCAAGGCGACACATGATGCCGGCGTTGGTGTTGGAATGGAGCAGGCAAACTGACTGGAGATGTTCCGGAACAAGCCTGTAGGAGCGGCGTCCTCGCCGCGATTCGCGCCGGGGACGGCGCTCCTACAAGTTAAGGAAACTCTGATTAATCAGAAGGATCAATGAACGGGTTAACCTGAACTTACCCCCTCTCCCCAACCCTCTCCCTGAGGGAGAGGGAGTTTAAGAGAGGACTACAAACATGACACCTGAACTCGGTAATTTCGCACTCATCCTGGGACTGTGCATGTCACTGGTACTGTCCATCTTTCCGCTGATCGGCAGTCTCAACAACACCCCGAGCTGGGTGGCACTGGCCAAACCCGCCGCCTGGGGGCAATTCTTCTTCGTCGCGATCTCGTTCGCGGTGCTGGTAAACGCGTTTATCAGCAATGATTTCTCCGTGCTCTACGTGGCGCAAAACGGCAACACCCAGCTGCCGTTGCTATACAAGATATCCGCCGTGTGGGGTGCCCACGAGGGGTCGCTGCTGCTCTGGGCACTGATACTGAGCAGCTGGACGGTCGCCGTTGCCCTGTTCAGCCGTGCGCTGCCGCCGGAAATGGTGGCACGGGTACTGTCGGTGATGGGCATGGTCAGCATCGGTTTCATGTCGTTCCTGCTGTTTACCTCCAACCCGTTCGACCGCGTCTTTCCGGTGCCGTTAGAAGGCGGTGACCTGAATCCGTTGCTGCAGGACTTTGGACTGGCGGTGCACCCGCCCATGCTCTACATGGGCTATGTCGGCCTGTCCGTCGCCTTCAGTTTTGCCATCGCCGCCCTCATCGGCGGCAAGCTGGATGCCGCCTGGGCACGCTGGTCACGGCCCTGGACCATGATCGCCTGGGTGTTCCTGACCATCGGCATCACCCTTGGCAGCTGGTGGGCCTACTACGAACTGGGCTGGGGTGGCTGGTGGTTCTGGGATCCGGTCGAGAACGCCTCCTTCATGCCCTGGCTGGCCGCCACGGCGCTGATACATTCCCTCGCGGTCACCGAGAAACGCGGTGCCTTCAAACGCTGGACGGTACTGCTGGCGCTGCTGGCCTTCTCGCTGAGCCTGCTCGGTACCTTCCTGGTGCGTTCCGGCGTACTCACCTCGGTACACTCGTTTGCCGCTGACCCGGCGCGCGGCCTGTTCATCCTGATATTCCTGTGCATCGTCATCGGCAGTTCACTGGCACTGTATGCCTGGCGCGCACCGAATGTGACCAGTGGTGGCGGCTTTGACCTGCTGTCACGCGAAACCCTGCTGCTGGGTAACAACCTGCTGCTGGTGGTCATTACCGCCTTCATCCTGCTGGGCACACTGGCACCGCTGATCTACGACGCCATGGGCTGGGGCAAGATCTCGGTCGGCTTCCCCTGGTTCACGGCCATGTTCGTCATCTTCACGCCGTTCCTGGTGATCGTCATGGGCATCGGGCCACTGGCACGCTGGAAAAAACAGGATCCCGGCGATATCGCGCGGCAACTGCGCATTGCGCTGCTGCTGAGTGTCGCCGCCGGCGTACTGATGGCTGTGCCGCTGTTCCACGAGGGCAATATCTGGGCCGGCCTGGCGGTGATGCTGGCGGCGTGGATCGTGTCCTCGCTGCTACTGAGCCTGCGGCAGCGTTACCGCTATCGCAAGGGCATTGCCGGCATGTTGCGCGACCTGGGTTCGCGCGGCAGCGGCAGTTACTACGGCATGGTGATTGCGCACCTCGGTATCGCCTTCTTTATCATCGGGGTAACGTTCGTTACCCAGTTCGATGTTGAGCAGGATATCCGCATGTCACCGGGACAGACGGCCGAACTCGGTGGCCACACCTTCAGGTTTGACGGTGCGCAGGTCGTGCAGGGTCCCAACTACCGTGCGGACCGCGGCACCATCCGCGTCTTCAAAGAGGGCAAGGAAGTCGCCGTGCTGCACCCGGAAAAACGCACCTACACGGTACAGACCAAGCCGATGACCGAGGCCGGCATCGATCCCGGTTTTAACCGTGATATTTATGTATCGCTGGGTGAAACGCTCGGCAACGGTGACTGGAGCCTGCGACTGTATTACAAACCGTTCGTGCGCTGGATCTGGTTCGGCGGCATCCTGATCGCCATCGGTGGTCTGCTGGCCGCGACCGACAAGCGCTACCGCATGGCCAGGGTGAGCAGCACTGCGGCGCCGGCACAGGCCGCCTCGAAGCGCTTTGTCACGGAGAGCAGCTCCTGATGACACGTTACCTGCGTTACCTGGTTCCGCTCGCCATTTTTATCGTGCTGGTGGCCTTTCTTTACCGCGGCCTGAGCCTCGACCCCAAGCGGGTCCCCTCGCCGCTGGTCGGCAAACCGATGCCGGAATTCTCCCTGCCGCGCCTGAAAGACCCGGCGGCCACGCTCAGTAACAGTGACCTCATGGGCAAGGTCTCGATCCTCAACATCTGGGCCACCTGGTGCGTCTCCTGCCGCGCGGAACACGAGGTGTTATTGCTGCTGGCAAAGACCGGCAAGGTCGATATCTACGGCCTTAACTACAAGGATGAACGTGACAAGGCACAGCAGTGGCTGGCACAACTCGGCGACCCCTATGTCGCCAATGCCTTTGATGCCGATGGCCGCGTGGGCATCGACTGGGGCGTGTATGGCGCACCGGAGACCTTTATCACCGACCCCCAGGGCATCATCCGCCACAAGCATATCGGCCCGCTCACTGTCGACGCGCTGAACAATGAAATATTGCCACTAATCGCGGAGCTGCAGTCTACCCCATGATAAAGGACACTCAAATTTATTCGTCATCCCGGCGCATGCCGGGATCCAGCCTTTTCAATACACCGGGTGCCGGCTTTCGCCGGCATGACACTAAACCCAATCATTGCAAAAAATCTTACTGTAGGAGCGGCGTCTCGCCGCGATTCGCGCCTGGGACGGCGCTCCTACAGGATTGGGCCAGGACCTCACCAGCGGTGCATTCCAGAATCACTACGAAATATTCTTTCCATCCTGTAAATCACGTGGCGAAACCAGCTCTCAGACCAGGATTTATGCAACTACCGGGTTAATCAGAGGTTCCCTAGCATAGCGGCAATCTCTGTCTGGAATTTGTCGTTCCCGACCCTCGTACAATCATTTGTAGCCTTGCGTAGCGCCAGCAGGTCATTTTCTCCCAGGGGTTCTTTGTATAACCCGCGGTACGTTGCCTGCCGTTCCGCAGGCCTGATGCCAAGCGCCTGATACAGGGCATGTGGACTGAGCATGCGGGGATCAAGTACTCTAACCCCTTGAACCCTGTAATAGAAAGGACAAGCAACGCTATACAGCTCCATGCTTGAGTCACAGTGAAACAGGAGACGACACATTGACCGGAGTCTCAAGATCGATTTGCCGTTTAGGGCTGGTTCTGTTTTGTTTGCCGATGAGTGTTGTTGCGGTTAATCTCAACGATTATCAATGGCACAACAGACTGCTGCTTCTGCTTGCGCCTGATGCTTCCGCCCCGGCAGTCGCGCAGGCACGTGATAACCTCGAACGTCGGTTCGAAGAAGTCGTCGACCGTGATCTGCTGGTTATCCAGCTGTTCCTGAATGGCCAGAGTCTTGTCGGTGACCGGCCGATCAGCGTCAGCGAAGCGGCACAACTCAGGCTTGAGCTCGGAATAGATCCCGATGAGCAGGTGCTGGTGCTCATTGGTAAGGATAGCGGAGTGAAGCGACGCGCCCCTTTGTTGACTGATTTACAGGAAATTTTCACGCAAATCGATGCCATGCCGATGCGCCGCAACGAGATTCGGGAAAGGAATCAGACTGACGGCTCGGTCTTTACACCCTAGGGTCTGCCACTGCCTGGAACCCCTGCCGCGCTATTCGGTCGTAACGCATAGACTTCAATAAAAGGCCTCAGCATGAAGATCCTCACCAAGCTGCCGAATTCTCGCCGCGAAACGCCAGGCATGGAGTGGACGATCCTGTCCCTGGCGAATTGCTACTCAAGCCGCTTCGGGAAGCTGATAGAGGCCGCGGCAGTGAGTCTGCCAACGGAATTTGTTCAACTTGAATGGCAATTTGGTAACGACGCCAGCTACTTCAGCCGGCGTATCACCGCCGAGTGAGTTATGCGTGCGATGATGGTTATAGTACGTTTGAAAATCAGCAAGCTTTCGTTCCAAGTCAACATTGTTCCAGAATAATGTATGGTCTATGAAGTCGCGGCGAATGGTGCCGATGAGTCGTTCAATAAAGGGATGCGATAGCGGTGTATAGGGAACGGTCTTAATCTCATCGACACTCAAAATCCTCAAGTTCGCTTGCCATTGGTGATACAAGAAAAGCGGATCGTTGTCAGAGCTGAGATACTTCGGAACACCCTTGGTTGAAATAGCTGTGTTGAACATTCGACACAACGCCACACCATCGACATCCCCGGCGTGCACCCCAAAGCCAATGATGCGCCGGGTAAATTGGTCCATGACCACGAGTACCCAGTGGGTGTTGAGTAAAATGGACTCGCATCGAAAGAAATCAACACTCCAGAGGCTATCTTTCAGATGGCCGATAAATGTCAGCCAGGAAGGGCCGTGACCGGAATCGGGTCCGGGTCGGTAGTGCTTTTCAAGCACGCGCCTGACAACATCTTTATCGATGTTGATTCCAAACGCTTTGTTGATCTCCTCTGCTATACGGGGGCAGCCAAACCGTGAATTTCGTCTTTTCATTTCGACGATGGCTTCTATGAGTTCCTGTGAAGGGCCTTTTGGACCCGGTTTTCTTTTTCTGCCAGATGAATATAGCAGTCGATACTTTCGTTTCTTGAGTAGGTCGTGAAAATTCAAAAGTGTCGATGGCCTGAGAATGACCGCTGCTCGCCGTATGTGGTGTGGATTGAGAAATAGTGACCAGAAGCCGAGCAACAATCGGTCGAAAGGAGTCAGGTTGGGTGCACGTCGTCCAGACCGGTTAATGATCAGCAGTTGCTGTTTCATAAGAAGGCTGTCGGCGACAATGGCCTTGGCCCCGCCGGGCCCAAGCAATGTGGCGAGTGTTGCCAACAAGTGTGCAAGCATCAGCAGCAGGTTCTTCATAGGAAAGTAGAGTAGGGGAGGTTGCCGCCCGGAACAAGACTGTCTAAGTTATCGTTTTCAGGTGATAATTACGAATTCGCCAGGCACAGGTTCGGCGGCAGGGTATCTCGAATCTGCCCGGGTTTTGTCCCCGGCCACTTCAGGCTAATTCCCCAGACCAAAGAGACCCAGCAACAGAAAAGCAGCAAGGATAGTTGAAATCCAGAAGACCATGCTCCCGGTCGGCCAGCTCTCCGAGAGGTGGTACTTGGCCAGCGCAGATTTGCCGAATTCGTTTTGCATACCCTGCATGTGTGCCGTTACCGTTGTCAGCATGGTTTCTTTTGCACTGCGCAGAAGTTTCAGGGTTCGTTGCGCGCCAGCAGGCAATAACCGGCGATAGAACCACTCTGCATCCAGGTTGACCGAGTGCAGTTCCGGCGGATACAGCCCCTGTTTATTCAACCAGACAAAGGCCAGGGCGGAGAAAAACAGTAACTGCGTTTGCGCCAGCACATGGGTCAGATCATAGGGCCAGTACTCGACCTCCCAGGGCAGCAAGGCATAGAGATACTGGGGCTGGGTGCCAATGAAGATACAGAGAGCCGCCACCACGCTCATTGCCACCAGCATGTTCCGCGGCGCTTCTTCGGTACGTATGCCGGAATCGTGGTGGAAGAAGGCAAAGTAGGGGATCTTGATACCTGCGTGATGGAATACACCGGCTGAGGCGAACAGCATCAACAGCCAGAAATAGCCATGATCTTCCTGCATCAGTGCGGTCATCACCATCGACTTGCTGACAAAACCACTGAACAGCGGGAATGCAGAGATGGATAGTGCACCGATAATACAAAGCAGGGTGGTTTTGGGCATGGACTTGTAGAGTCCACCCAGATCCGATCCATTGATGTTACCGGTCCGGTAGAGCACCGCACCCATGCTCATAAACAGCAGCCCTTTAAAGATCACGTCACTGAATGCGTGAGCGACGGCGCCATTCAGCGCCAGGGCGGTACCAATCCCGATACCCGTCACCATGAAGCCGACCTGGTTGATCAGGCTGTAGGCCAGCACCCTGCGCAGGTCATTCTCGATAACCGCGTAGAAAATCGGGAAGCAGGCCATGGTGACACCGATATAGATCAGGATCTCTTCACCTGCAAAGCCTCGTGCCAGGCTATAGACGGCAACCTTGGTGGTAAAAGCGGAGAGCAGGACTGTGCCGGTCACTGTCGCTTCAGGGTAACCATCGGTAAGCCAGCTGTGCAGAAACGGAAAGGCGCTTTTGATTCCGAAGGCGATAAAGATCAACCAGCCGGCAACACCCGCCTCCAGACCGATGTGATCAAATGCCAGTGAGCCGGTATTGTGATAGTAGACCAGCGCACCCGCCAGCAGCAGCACCCCCGACAGGACCTGGTAGACCAGGTAGCGTATACCGGCCTTCAATGCCCGCTCCGTGCCGCGTGCCCAGATGAGAAACACGGAGCTAATCGCCAGCAGCTCCCAGAAAATGAACAGCGTAATCAGATCACCGGAAAATACCGCGCCCAGTGCACTGCCCGCGTACACCAACCCGGCAACGTGCTGCTTTGTGTCTTTTACATGGAGCGAATAGATGGCGGCAAAAAAGCTGGCGATACAGAACAGGTAGCCGAACAGCAGGCTGAGTTTATCCGCCCGCACGACTGTCAACTCATAGCTCATCAGGCTATAAGCGACATCGGTTCCGGGATTGATGCCCAGCCAGAGATGCAGCCCCGTAACCACCGGGGTCGCCAGCAGTATCAGCTGTCGCGGCAGGCCGCGGGTAACGGCAACCAGACCTGCCGCTATAAAAAAGAGCAGAAACGGAGGAAGCTCACTCATCGTAATAATCTTCCTTGCGCATCACGACGTTGCGTATTTTCTTGGCAATGAGGACCAGCAGGACACAGGCGACAAAACCGTAAAGGGCATAAAAGGCCGGTATCTTCTCCCAGCCGAAGCCGATGTGGCGGTGGACCACGAAGTCGGCCAGCACCAGCAGAATGCAAATGGCATAGAACCCCTTAAGCAACCGTTCGACATTTTCCGGCCGGTCAAACAAATGGATTTTTTCTTTTTCATTTGACATGTCAGTAGCCTCCGGCAGCCAAACCCGCCAGTCGATAAAAAGGGTCGGGGTAGAAGAACAGGATGACGCAGGCGCTCGAGGTAATCACCATTGCCAGCAGCATCGGCTTCGGAGCTTCCGCGATCTTGCTATAGTGCTCACCGCTCTCCGGTCTGCTGAAAAAAGCACGGATAGGGATGGGCAGCAGATACATGATGTTGAGTAGTGAACTGATCATCAGCACGGCAAGCAGCAACAGTTGCGCACTCTCCACCGCACCCAGGCCAAGATACCACTTGCTCCACATGCCGCCGAAAGGCGGCAAACCGATGATGCTCAAGGTACCGATGAAGAAAGCCACAAAGGTGACGGGCATGGCGCGACCCAGCCCGTTCAGTTCGCTGACCTTTTTCTTATGGCTGGCGACGAAGATGGCGCCGGCGCCAAAAAAGAGGGTGATCTTGGCGAAGGCATGCATCGCGATATGCATGGAGGCGCCGATCAGCCCCGCTTTGCTGGCCAACATGGCCCCCAGTACAATGTAGCTCAGTTGGCTGACGGTGGAGTAGGCCAGCCGTGCCTTGAGATTGTCCTGGGTCATCGCGACCATGGATGCGAGAGAGGATGAATTCACCACCGAAGATATAGATTGTCACCTTAAGCAGGGTGAAGACACCGGCCTTGACCACGGCGACCGCGTGTAACAGGGCGCTGACCGGAGTGGGCGCCACCATCGCCGCAGGCAGCCAGCGGTGAAAGGGCATCACGGCGGCCTTGCCGATACCGAACAGGAACAGGGCGTAGAGCAAGCCGGCCCAGGCGGGATCGATATGGCCGGACAGTATCCCACCCGCCTCGAAATCGACGCTGCCGGTCAGGGACCATGTCACCAGAATCCCCAGCAGGAAGAGGCCGATGGATGTCCCCAGCAAAATACCCAGATAGACCCGTCCGCCCCGCTTTGCCTCCGGGGTGTCGGCATGGGTGACCAGCGGATAGGTGGAAAGCGTCAATAGCTCATAGAAGAGGAACAGCGTAAACAGGTTGGCCGAGAAGGCGATCCCCATGGTCGCGGCAATGGAAACTGCAAAGGCGGCGTAGAAGCGTGTTTGATTCTGTTCATTATGACCACGCATATAGCCGATGGAGTAGATAGAGGTGACCACCCACAGCAACCCGGCAACCAACGCAAACAGCATGCCCAGCGCCTCGATCTCAAAGGCAATGGCAATGCCTGGTAGTGGCTCGATCAGGGTAAGGGCAAATAACTCTCCATCCATAAACCGGGTGGCCAGCATCACCACCAGAATGGCAATCAGCGCCGAGCTCAGCAGCGTCACCGCCTCTCTGACATCAGGATGGTTACGGGCAATGATAATGCCGGCCGCACCTGCCAGCGGTAGAAGGAGGATCGTCAGCAGCAGTGTCTCGGCACTCATGGCTGCATCCCTCCGAGAATGGCCGCGGCTTTTTCAGCAACCCCCACCGTCAAGTCGGTGTCCAGACCAAAATAGATATTGGCGAGCACCAAAGCCCAGGTCGGCAGCAGTAATAATATCGGCGCCTCACTCACCGCTTTCCCCGCATCTGAAACCGGTTTGAAGTAGAGTGCCTCTATCAACTTTCCGACATAAACCACGGCCAGCAGAGAACCAGACAGAATCACGGCAACCGAGATCCACGCCTGCTGTTCCAGGGCCGCCACTACCAGGTACCATTTGCTGATAAATCCGGCGGTACCCGGCACGCCGATAAGACTCAATCCGCCGATAACGATAGCGCCAAAGGTCCAGGGCATCGCTCTACCCAGGCCATGAATCTGTTCCATACGGCACGCGCCGATACGGTAGACAATGGCACCAACAGCCATGAACAGCGCCCCTTTCATCAGGGCATGGTTGAACAGATGAACCAGTGCGGCTGTCACACCGGTTGCGGATGCAAATCCGATTCCCAGTACCATATAACCGACTTGCGCGACACTGGAGTAGGCCAGCAACCTTTTAATGTTTTCCTGATAGATGGCGTAGACGGAGGCAGTGATAATGCCGGCGATACCCGCCACGATGAACAGTTCGTCGGCCGGTGTTGTCACGGCGAAGCCCTGTGGAAAAACCGTAAACAGTATGCGCAGCATCACATAAACGGCGACCTTGGTGGCCGTTGCCGCAAGAAAAACGGTGACCACCGAGGGTGCGTAGGTATAGGCATTGGGCAGCCAGAGATGCAGAGGAAACATTGCCAGCTTCAGCGCAATGCCGACCATGATGAAGGCAAAGCCGGTTTCCACGGTATTAAGATGCAGAACGCCGGGCAGAATGGTTGCCAGATCCTGCATATTCAGGCTGCCGGTTTGTGAATAGACCAGGCCCACGCCGATCAAATAGAAGGTGGCACCGATCGTGCCCATGATCAGGTATTGATAGGCGGCGGTGAATGCCTGCCGCTGTCTTCCAAGGCTGATCAGTGCATAGGAGGCGAGTGATGATATCTCCAGAAAGACGAAGACATTAAAGATGTCACCGGTCTGGGTGATTCCCAGCAGACCGGTCAGGCAGAGCAGCATGGCGCTATAGAAGAGCGGTATCTTGTCTTCAGGGATCTCCCGCTCCGCGGAGAGCAGCGCATAGGGCAGTGTGATTGCGGCGATAGTGGCAACGATCAGGGCGACAAAGGCATTGACCGCATCGATACGGTATTCAATCCCCCAGGGCGGCGCCCAGCCGCCCAGTTCGTAACTGATTGCCCCCTCATAAAGAACCGCCCACAACTGCATCCCGGCCAGCACGGCACACGAGGCAGCGACAATGAACGCAACCGCCCAGGGCAATCGACCGCGGGGCAGTATGGCGACGACGGGCGCGGCAATCAGCGGTACAACGACCAGCAGCAGGCTAATATGGCTTCCCATTACAGCGAATGATCCAGATTATGAATTTCATCCTCTTCAATGCTGCCGTAGGACTCCTTGATGCGCACCACCAAAGCCAGCGCCAGCGCCGTCGTTGCCACGCCCACCACGATGGCGGTGAGGATCAATACATGGGGTAATGGATTTGAATAGACCTTGACGCCTTCAGTGATAATAGGCGCTGCTCCACCCTTCACAGTGCCCAGACTGATATAGAGAAAAAACACCGAGACCTGGAATATATTCAGGCCGATAATTTTTTTTATCAGGTTGCCACGGCTTATCACCGTATAGAGCCCGACCATCATTAAAACGATCACAATCCAGTAGTTATAGTGGCCAATAAAGAAATCCATCAGTCTCTACCCCTGCCTGCAAAGGCAAAAAATAGAATCAACATGGCCGCAGCCACCGTAATACCTACGCCCAGTTCCACCAGCAGAATACCCAGATGCTGGCCGGCAATCTGATTGCTGCCCAAAAGCGTGTAATCGAGATAGTTACCCCCTAGCAGCAAGGACTCCATTCCAACCCCGGCATAGATCACCACGCCCAGCGCAGCCAGTATGCGCAACCAGTGTGGAGGGATAATCTTTTCTGCGGTATCGAGCCCGAACACCAGGGCATAAAGAATGAAGGCGGCGCTGAAGATCACCCCGGCCTGAAAGCCGCCCCCGGGCCCAAAATCACCATGAAACTGGACATAGAGTGCAAAGAGGATAATCAGTGGAATAATGAACTTTGCAACAACATGCAGGATAAGATTAGGCCTCATCATGCTTCCCCTTATCCTTTGTCTTGACGGGTGGTTTTGGGCGTTTCCCGCCGATCAACAGCAGTACGGCTACAGCCGCGGTAAAGATAACCGTGACCTCGCCCAGGGTATCGAACCCGCGATAACTCGCCAGCACCGCGGTGACGATATTCGGCACGCCGGTATCCGGCATCGCATTTTCGATGTAGTAGCGCGCAACATGTGTCTGGGCTGGCGCACCGGGAGCACCAAACCCCGGGATGTCCCAGGTGCCGTAGATCAGTGCCGAACCGGTGATGGCCACGACGACCAGCGGTAACCACGTGCGGTGGGTCCGGGGCGCCTCGTCGTAGTAGGGTTTTTGCCGTCTTTTGACCAATGCCAGGGTGGCCAACATCAAAACTGTGGAGATTCCAGCACCCACCGCCGCCTCGGTAAAGGCCACATCGGGAGCATCCATAACCACAAACAGACCGGCCGACAGCAGACTGAAAATCCCGAACAGCATGACGATGGCAAACAGGTTTGTCATGCGTACGATAGCGACCGAGGTGATCGCCAGAAAGGCCAGCAAGGTGATATTGATAACAATATCAATCATGAGCCAGCCTCACGCTCATCGCTATCCAGCCTGGGCTTCAGACCGCTGTGCAGCGCCGCGTTTGCCAACGCATGGGAAGCGGTTGGGCTCGTAAAAAAGAGGAACACGAAAATCAACGCCAGTTTAAAGGCGGCGATACTCCAGCCGGCCTGCAGCCCAAGGCCCAGCAGGATCAACATGGCGCAAAGGGTGTCGGTTATTCCGGCTGCGTGCAGGCGGCTGTAAAAATCGGGGAAGCCGTGAATGCCGATACCGCCAACGATACCCAGTGCCCCGCCAGCCAACAGGAGAATCCAGCTGGCAATATCGATAATCAATCCGGTTCTCCCTGTTTAGCTTCGCTCTCGTCGCCCTCGGAGGAGTGAAAATTACCCTGAGTGACCAGCTTGAGTGCTGCGACGACACCTATGAAGTTGATCAACGCATAGACCAGCGCAATATCGAGCAGATCACTTCTGCCGGAGAAAAACGCCAAAACGGCAATCAGTAGCACCGTCTTGGTGCCAAACATATTGACCGCTGCAATACGATCATAAGTCGTGGGCCCGGCAAGGGCGCGGGCGAGGGCCAATCCCATCGTGACAAGGATCGCCAGTAAAGCTGCAACGAACATTATTGGTCG
>CAMYIO010000075.1 GCA_947258515.1 uncultured Ectothiorhodospiraceae bacterium | reverse complement strand
AGTTATTGTTTGTGAGCGCTGTGCATAGTGTGCTTGGTAGTATGTTGCTGTGTGGTTTGTCATTTTAGACCTCCTGCATCGTGCGTGATGCATTAAACATTTCAACAAGATTCAAAAGTCGGCACAGCGAAATCTCCGCCTTTTGTCAGGCCACCGGGGGAGGTGCGTAGTAGCAAGCAGGTAGCAATTTCGCACTCCAGCTTCATTTGCAAGCTCGCCCTTTCAGCCCGCGCCGTGCCTGTTTCATTAGCAACTGCGTGGGCCTGGCTCAACCAGCACCTCGTCCCAAGCATCAGCTAGATGATCGTGTAAAACCTGCTCCTCTCGAAGCAACTCAATCCTGTGTCGTGCCTCGGCTGTGCGTTTCATTCTTGTCCGGAGTTTCTGTCTACTCGCATTCTGATGCTGTATCTGCATAGTCAAAATTGCCGGGTCGGTCTGCGTGTGCATGTCTAATGCTCCTCTGGGTGAGTGAAAGTTGCTCCCTGCTGTGAGGGACACTGGTGATTCAAGACTCGACGAACGCGGGATTTACTCCTCGTGGCGCAAGTCAACCGGAGAACGGTCGGGGGTGTTGTCGAGTTTTTGTCCATGTTTTCATTTCTACCTGCAGTAGCGAAGTGCGCTGCGTCAAAGTGGTTAGTCATCCTACTTTACATACCGAAAATGTCGTACTTCTGTCGACTCATGGTGGCTGTCTTCCTGTCTGCAAACGTCCGAATCAAGTTTTCGTCTAGGACAATAGTTGATCATTGATCATTTGTCAAGGTTTTGTATAATACAAAATCGTAATTGCGATCGACATGCTGTCGGCGGGAGTCAACATGAGTGTAGAGGACGATGTGGCATCGGCTGGTTATCGGATCGGGGCCGTCGCCAAGCTAACCGGTATCTCGCCGGACACGCTACGCATCTGGGAACGCCGCTACAGTTGCGTGACACCCCGGCGATCACCTGGCGGCGGGCGCATATACAGCGCCGATGACATTGCCCGACTGCAGTTAATGAAGCTGCTGGTCGATCGGGGCGACAGCATCGGAGCGGTGGCCATGCTGGGTCACGCTGCGCTGCAGGCGCGTGTCAACGAGGCGCGGGCTATGGCAGCGCCATCTTCGCCCCAGCGCCGCTACCGCCTGGTGGTGATCGGTGAGCCGCTTGCCGCAAAAATGGACTCGGCCCGCGAAACGTTGCCGGACATTAGCCTTGCGGCGGCCTACAGTTCGACACAGGCCTTCCTGATGGCCGAAGACGATATCGAAGCG
This sequence comes from uncultured Ectothiorhodospiraceae bacterium, assembly GCA_947258515.1. GTDB lineage: Bacteria > Pseudomonadota > Gammaproteobacteria > UBA9214 > UBA9214 > UBA9214. Next base: position 12,895 of record CAMYIO010000075.1, on the reverse strand, counting down.
GATGTCCTGGTGATTGAGCAGCCCACATTGCAGGCAGAGACCGCGGTGCATCTCCCGGACTGGATCGCGCGCGTCAATGCGGCACACGCTATTGTTGTCTATCGATTTGCTGCACAGCACACGCTGAGCCATTTGCCACTCTCCAAGTGCAGCGCGTTGCGCGCCCCCGTGGATCCGACGACCATAGAGCGCGTCTGTACGCCGATCATGGGACAGCGTTCCACTCACGGCGTGTCTGACAGCGAGCATGAGCAGTTGACCAGTGAGGCGGCACCGCCACGCCGTTTCACAGACGAGACCCTGGCGCGCCTCGCGACGATTTCCTCGACGGTACAGTGTGAATGCCCACGGCACCTCGCCGAATTGCTAACCAGCCTTGCGGCGTTCGAGCAATACAGCATCGAGTGTGAAAGCCGCAACGCCAAAGATGCCGCACTGCATGCATACCTGAATGCCACTGCATCACGCGCACGCCACATGATCGAAATCGCCCTGAGCCAGGTACTCGAGGCCGAAAATATTGAAGTGTAGCCGTGTGACCGCCGTGCTCATCAACCAGCCTGGACTGTCCCTGAGTGGAAGATGGCTTCGCTGCTGAACGTACAACGCTGATCGATACATCAAGGTCTGCAGTGCAATCGAACAGGCGGGACAATTAACCGCTGTCAGCGGTTGCAATGAAAAGCAAAAAGGGGCACCACATCGTTTCAGTAGACATCTCGAGCAGAAACGGCAGTGCCCCTGTTACGCATAGCCCGCCTGTGCTGGCCGCTATGCAGCGCTTTTCAGTCCACACTCACGATTGGCAGGTACTGCAATATCCATCAATTCGGGGGCTTCGAGGTTGAGCGCGTTCATCTGGTCAATATAGGCCTGCCTGCTCTCCACCTGCAGCCTTGGATTATGTTGCAGTTCTTCACCGATGGTACTGACCATCATCCCTTTGTAGTCATGCGCCGGATAGACTAAGGTATCCGGCGGAAGACGCAGCAGCTTGTTGAAAAGGCTGTCGTACTGTGCACCCGGATCACCGTTCTGGAAATCGGTGCGGCCGGTGCCCCTGATCAGCAGGGTATCGCCGGTGAAAACGCGGTCCGGCAGCACGAAGCTGTATGAATCATCGGTATGCCCCGGGGTATACAGCACATCGAGACGCAGCTTGTCCACGTTCAGTGTCTCGCCTTCACGGAACCTTACCGAAACGCACTCTGCAACGGATTTCTCTCCCATGGCCGTGGCGCAATCGGTACGCTGCTGAAGACGACCCAGCGCCGTCACGTGATCCGCATGAATATGCGTATCAACAGCAAGCACCAGCCTTACATCCAGCTCGTTCAGCAACTGCACATACTGATCCGTGTTCTCGAACACGGGGTCGAGCAGCAGGGCCTCACCCCCTGCCCGTTCGGCGAGCAGGTAGGTATAGGTCGATGATCCGGGATCAAATAGTTGTCTGAAAATCATGGTGTTTCTCCAGTCGTTTTGATGAATGAATTAGACGCTTACCTGCTTTGAGCAATCGACGCCCCTGTTCCATGGCATCACCGAGATCAGGCGCGCCAGACCGCACCAGCGCGTAACACCGGCGACGATCAAACCGGCACCGATTATCGGGATGGCTGCGAAAAACAGCTCATGAATGGTAAAGCCGAACAGCACCTTCAGCACCAGCAAAGTCCCGATCGTTATCTGCACCTGGCGCTCGAGCGAAATCGCGCTGCCGCAGCGTCGCATCGGCAGGCCCGCTTTCATCCAGGCTTCCGTTCCACCATCGAGCAGGTAAAGATTATCCAGGCCGGACTGCATCAGCCGCTCTGCCGCCTGCCGGGCCCTGAGTCCGCTTTGACAGGTCAGATACAATGGCTGATCTCGCCCTGCTCTCGAATCACCAAGTCGCATGACCAGTTTTTCGGGCGACAGCTGATCCAGTGGTATCGATACAGATCCTGCGGCATGAGCCGAACGGTATTCCGCCGGCGTGCGCACATCGACCAGGTGGACCTCCCTGCCTTGCTCACCCAGTGCGTTGAGCGAGCGGGGATTGATTAGCTTGAGTTCGTTCATTGTCTTCTCCTTGCTGCGGTAACAGGTAATGCAGCACTTGAGACGAACATAATCGAATTCTAATATACAAAAAACTCGAATTATTTATATTTTTATTTCGTATTTATCGAACTATCGCTGCTCTCCAGTATCCCGGAGCGCAAGCGGGCCGGGCAAGATCACCGCTACAAAAGAATTAGGGAACCTCTTGCATGGACACCGCCTGTATAAAGCCTCGTCCCTGACAGGGGCTACCGTGTGGGTGCCGGGAACTGGTAACTGAACAGGTAACAAAACTGGTTGCTTCAAAGTCCGGTGAAAATGCGACAATGACCACGCTGTTTCATGCCTGCCTACATTTCCGCCCGTGAGTCCCAGATGCGGTCCCATACCCGGCCCAGGCGTTCGTAATTTCGAATAGCGGGCAACCGTTCGACCGGCGCCGGATATGCATGCGGGTTTCCCATCTCGCCGACCTTGAAACGAAATACATACTCGGGCTCCGTGCCCATGCGCAGGTCGGTGATGACAATATCGTTGCCGGACAAGGCCGCCGCGTAAAAATTCTTGGTGAACCATCGCAGACGTTGCACCGGCCATATCTCGCGTAATGGTTCTACAAGCTCGAGTTGACGCGAATGCCGCCCGAAGCTGATCGAGCTGTAGTCATCCAGCACGGAATAATAACCCTCGTAATAATGTCTGTCATCGACCACCAGTATGCGCCACAGCAGGCTGTTGAACGGTGATGGTGTGGTGAGTACATCGGTAGCGGCGATGTTTTGTTGCTGCAGTGCATTGCGTGCGACGTTTTCAACATGCAGTTTCATGCCAAGCGTCCACGCCAGGTAGCCTGTGCTGAGCACGAGCCCGAAGCTGTTGGCCAGATGCCCCCAGGAATAACGGCGCCCGGCAATCAGGGCGGCGATGATACCGAGCAGCAATGGCACGGTGTAGAGCGGATCGATGATGAATATCGTCGACCATGCCATCGGTGTTGTAACCAAAGGCCAGAATATTTGCGTGCCATACACGGTAAAACTGTCGAGCAGCACGTGCGTTGCGAACACCAGGTAAATCATCACGAACCAGCGCCTTCTGTGCCCGGCTGTATCGGGATACAGCTTCAGTACCAGCCACACCAGCAGCGGCGTTAATGCCAGCAACACGAACAGGGAATGACTGGCGCCACGATGATAGGTAAAATCACGAACCGCATCGCCGAAAGGGATGAAAACATCGAGATCCGGAAGCGTGCCGGCTATAGCACCCCACAACAAGGCCCGGCGGCCGACCTGGCGGCCCGCGGCAGCTTCACCGACCGCCGCGCCTAGGGCAAGCTGGGTAATCGAGTCCATCGTTTGATGCTATTGGCGACCATGAGAAAATAGGACTGCAGCCTGTCCGGGATGTTCCTCAAGACATGAATTCCAGCCCGCTGTTCGGTTTGTGCAGCAGCAGCTGTATATTTTTACCCGTTGTGCTTGAAACCCGGGGTCCTGGCAACCTGGGCCTGTTGCCCCAGCCGCAATAAAATCGGAAATTCAGGCTTTATTACTCATTTATTACCGAAACACAGGTTGCCTCAGGCAACGCCCTACAACAGCGGCGCCAGCACCCTGCCGAGGCCTTCGGTTAGTCGTTGGCGTCGGGAAATACCCTGTCGGCCCAGCACTGTAATCGCTGTTGCCTTGGAACAGAGAACAAGGAAATCACGCTCCAGTTCAGCGGCCACTTCCGCATCAAAGAAAAAAACGTTGGCCTCGAAGTTCAGACGGAAACTGCGCTGGTCCATATTGGCGGACCCCAGGGTCGAAACAATGCCATCGATGGTGGCAGTCTTGGCGTGCGGCATCGCTTCATGGAGCTCGAGAATCTGCACACCGGCGGCAAGCAGTTCATCGAGAAAAGAACGTCCGGCGTGCAACACCAGCGGGTGATCGGAACAGCCCGGCAGCAGCAGCCGGACATCCACTCCCCTTAATGCAGCCGTCTGCAAGGCCATGACAATGGGCGGGTCGGGCACAAAATAGGGCGTCACAATCCAGACTCGTTGCCGCGCCAGCGTGATAGCGGCGAACAGCAGCGTGTGAATGGCGCGCCAACGTTCGTCTGCCGGACCGCTGGCGAGTATTTGAGCCCAGACATTCCCGATGCCAGGGATTTGCGGGAAGTAATTGGCATTGGCCAGATCATCGCCGGTAGCTTGATACCAGTCCTGGCAGAAGATCTCCTGTAGCGAATGTACTACCGGACCCTGGATGCGCGCATGCAAATCTCGCCAGGGTTCACCAAGTCCGGCATAGACGTCTCCGACATTCATGCTACCGGTAAAGCCGGTCTCGCCGTCCACCACAACTATCTTGCGGTGGTTGCGGTTATTCAATCCGAGCTGTCGGCTCAGGGGATTGACCCGAAGAAATCGCTCGACCCGACCACCTGCCTCTACCAGCACCTGGAAGAATTCCTGTCGGACACTGCGCGAACCCACATCATCGAGCAACAGTCGCACCTCAACACCGCGACGGGAAGCACGCAGCAGGGCATCCCGCAGACGTGCGCCGGTTCGATCCGGTTCCCAGATGTAATAGAGCATATGAATATGGTGACGCGACCTGTCGATGGCGGCTTCGAGGGCAGCAAAGGCCGCCTGACCCTCCCGTAGCAAAGTCACTTCGTTGCCCGGTTGCGGGCCGGTTTTATCCAGGTGCTCAGTAAGCTTTAACAACGAAGGCGGGACTCCCCCTGCAGACAGTTCCGTTGATGATTGCGCCTGCAACTTATGCAGTGCAGGGGCGAGTCGTGCTTCGATCCGGCGCCGCTTGCGACGTCGTAGTCGCAGTCGGGTGGTGCCAAATAACCAGAAGGCCAGCAAGCCAAGGAACGGCACCAGCACAATTGCCAGAATCCACGCCAGTGTCGCACCCGACTCCTTACGTTGCAGAATCACGGTCGGAAGCAGGATGGCGATAATGGCCATGTCCAACAACAGCCACCCGGCGTTAATCCAACTCATAATGCCACACTAATCTGAATCAGTAGATTAATTACAGCGCTGCAGCCGGGTTACGACGCGGTTCGGCACGCTTCAGATACTGCTGGCTGGCGCAGCCACGATCGTGTGCCCGCAGGTCGATGCGCTCCTGCAATGCCTCATCCCCCGCGGCGAGCGCAGACTCAAGTGTGATGCACGCCAGCAGAGCCAGCAGTAACTGCAGTGAAATTGAGGTGTCAGATCTTGTGTATAAGGAGAAATGATTTTTCATTGCAGCTGCTCCATTTCCAGGCGAAGAATAAATCCCCTTCTTGCTGAAATCCAGATGTAGTGTGCAGCCGTTCGATTCATGAATAACAGGGCCGGATACGTACTACAACAATTTATCCACATCAAGAGTACAAGATTTATTTTGAATCCCTATCCCGGGTGCGGGATTGAACGGCCATACCCCGTCTACAGGCATTGCTCTACCTCTATGCGGTGATTTTACAAATTGATCAGAGGTTTTGTGAGCAGTATTCGTTCTGACCCCGTTATTTTTTCAGGGTATCATCCAGTGCATTAGCGGCATCCGCTAGCAAAGAGCAACAATCTCCATGTTCGAAGACCTCAAGAAAAGTGCACTTGATTACCACCGCCACCCCAGGCCCGGGAAACTGGAAATCAAGGCGACCAAGCCGCTTGCCAACCAGCGGGATCTGGCGCTTGCTTACTCGCCCGGTGTTGCCTTTGCCTGCAGGGAGATCGAGGAAAACCCGGTATCGGCCGCGGACTATACCGCCAGGGGTAACCTGGTTGCCGTTGTCAGCAATGGGACAGCGGTTCTGGGACTGGGCAATATCGGTGGCCTGGCTTCCAAGCCGGTGATGGAGGGCAAGGCGGTACTGTTCAAGGAGTTTGCCGATATCGATGTTTTCGACATTGAAGTCGATGAGCAGGATCCGCAGAAATTCATCGAAACCGTGGCGCGACTCGAGCCATCTTTCGGTGGTATCAACCTGGAAGATATCAGGGCTCCGGAGTGCTTTGTCATCGAGAAGGGATTGAAGGAGCGGATGAACATTCCTGTCTTTCATGATGACCAGCACGGTACGGCTATCGTTGTTGCCGCTGCCATCTACAATGGCCTGCGGGTTGTCGGCAAGAAGATCGACGAAGTCCGGCTGGTGACCTCAGGTGCAGGTGCCGCCGCCCTCGCTTGCCTTGACCTGCTGGTCGAGATGGGGCTGAAACCGGAGAATATCATGGTCACGGATATCGCCGGTGTCGTCTACACGGGAAGGCAGGAGGCAATGGATCCCTACAAGGCACGCTATGCGGTCGAGACCGGTAAGCGCAGTCTGCGGGAGGTGTTGCCGGGAGCGGATATCTTCCTGGGTCTCTCCGCGGGTGGAGTCCTCAAGCCCGAATATCTCGCCGCCATGGCGGAGCGCCCCCTGATCATGGCACTGGCCAATCCCGTTCCCGAAATCATGCCCGAGCAGGTAAAAGCAGTACGTCCTGATGCGGTGATTGGTACCGGACGTTCGGATTTCCCCAACCAGGTGAACAATGTACTCTGCTTCCCCTTCCTCTTCCGTGGCGCCCTCGATGTTGGTGCAATCCAGATCAATGAGGCGATGAAGATGGCAGCGGTCAGGGCGATTGCCGATCTTGCCGTGGCGGGGACTTCCGATGAGGTGCGTTCTGCCTACAGCGGACAGAACCTCCGGTTTGGCAGCGACTACCTGATCCCGAAGCCGTTTGATCTGCGCCTGATGGAGTGTATTGCGCCAGCGGTGGCGCGCGCGGCCATGGAGTCCGGTGTGGCTGAACGACCGATCGAGGATCTCGAGGCCTATCAACGACATTTGCATCACTCCGTGTTTCGCACCGGAATGACCATGAAACCGGTCTTTGACCTGGCGCGGGAAAATCCGCCCCGGGTGGTTTACGCCGGCGGTGAGGAGGAGAAGGTCCTGCAGGTTGCCCAGCAGGTGATCGACCAGAACATTGCCCGTCCCATCCTGATAGGACGGCGCTCCGTGGTCAGCGGCAAAATCGAGGATCTGGGGCTGTCGATCAGGATCGACAGGGATTTTCAGCTGGTGGATCCCCAGGATCACATGTACTACCAGGAGTACTGTGAGGCCTATTTTGCCCTGGTGGCACGTCGTGGTTATTCACCTGTCGAGTCAAGATCACAGGTGAGAACCAACAGCACGGTACTGGCGGCAATGATGGTCCGGCAGGGCCATGCAGATGCCATGTTGTGCGGGTTGCTGGGCCGCTATCAAAAACACCTGCGGCACATCGAGGAGATTCTTGGCCTGGCGAACGGTGTAAAAAAGCTCACGTCTCTCAACGCCCTGGTTTTGCACAGTGGCACACTGTTCATTACCGATACCTATGTACAGGAGGACCCTAATGTTGATGATATTGTTGAAATTGTCCGCCTGACGACGGAAGAGGTACGCAGGTTTGGCATTGAGCCAAAAGTGGCGCTGGTCTCTCACTCCAATTTCGGTACCCATGACACGGCATCTTCACGCAAGATGCGTGATGCGCTTCAATTGATACGTACACGGTTGCCGGACATAGAGGTGGAAGGTGAGATGCATGCTGACCTGGCGCTCTCCGAGGATATGCGTAATACCCGTTATCCCGGTCTTGCGTATTCGGGAGCAGCCAATCTGCTGGTGATGCCGAATCTGGATGCCGCCAATATTTCATTCAATATGCTGAAAGTCCTCGCAGATGGCATTGTCATCGGGCCTTTGCTGGTTGGTGTGGCCAAATCTGCAAATATCATCACACCTTCAATCTCTGTGCGAGGACTGCTGAATATGACAGCGCTTGCCGCGGTCCGTGCAGTAGTCAGCTGAATTGAAATGGGTGGTGTGGTGGCCACTGCACCACCATTGAGAACTGCGGTTCAGTTGCTGGCTTGTGCCTTTGTTGGGACCCCACCGGCTGCAATAACACCCGCTCGTTGCCGCCGGCATTCACGCTGGCGACGAACTCACGCTGCCAGTTTTCGCCGAGCTTGTGGTTGCATAACTCCACCACGATGAAGTCAGTCTCCAGGCCGGTATCGTCTGTGTAACGTGAAAGGCCCTGCTGGCAGGCCGGGCACGAGGTCAGCAGTTTGACCTTGCCTTGCGCGGTAATATTCTTGCCGGTGAGTTGCACCAAATCCTGCTGTAGCTCCTGCCGTTTGCGATAGCGCAACTGCTCGGCGATGTCGGGGCGCGCGGTGCCCAGCATGCCGGACTCGCCGCAGCAGCGGTCCTAAGGCAGCACATTCCTATACGCACAAAACCAAAAAACCGATAGCAAGTGATATCATTTATCACGCAATCGATTCTCATCACTATATTACCGATTCGAATATCGATGCGAGTTGTAATCGCGCCCACTATGGTTCTAACCGGGTGGTTTGCGTGGGTAAATCCATTTCAACGCTTTTTAACTGACTGTTAATTCTGACACATCAGCAATCATGATTGATGCTCTTCGTATGCAAGCCTCAACCGTTCCGTCAATACGACCAGCATTTTCTGCGTTATCCAGCCACTGAACAATAAACGTCGATTCAGGATCATCCGCGTTCAATACCTCAACCGCATACCGAATTGCTTCCATCATATGTTCGTAACCAGGGGAGAAAGGTGTAGCACAAGGGGTTAGAGCACAGTTTTCGCAGTTTTTAATGTGTGGGCCGGTTCTTTATACTGTTGTTGTGAACGAGAATAAATCAAAGCAGTCAGCCAGTCTCACCTGGCGTCAGTTGTTCAAGACGACCGAAGGGCACATCTTGTTACTTGGCATCGTTATCGCACTGCTTGGTCTTATTGTTATGGGACTGTTCGCCTTTTGGTCGCCGCAAACCGCGCGCATGATCGGCGCCATGAGCTTCACCAACATCGTCTTTGGCCGGGCTGTATCCATATCCATTGGCTATGCCGGCGGACATGGACACGCCCTGGTGGTGCTGGTGAATATATGGGTGGAGACTGTGTTGGTGTTGTTATTTTATCCCGTATTCGTTTTTAGCATGCAGAAACTGGTTGTGTTGCCAAAACTGAAACATTTTATCGAGCGCACCAGGTCTACCGCCGAGCGCCACCGAGTTAAGGTGCACCGTTACGGCATCATCGGGTTGCTTATTTTTGTTTGGTTCCCGTTCTGGATGACAGGGCCGGTGGTCGGTAGTGCCATCGGTTACCTGCTTGGCTTTCCTGCCTGGCTGACGGTGTCGGTGGTGCTCGCCGGCACTTACCTCGCCATGGGTGGTTGGGCACCGGTACTCATTATCTGCTTAATCATCCTGTTTGTCCTTGCCGGCTACTGGCTCAATCGGCGCGGGAAATATTCGGACTTAGAACATAATTAACAGAATTAAAAGGGTCGGAGGGATTTTTTACATGTCGGATCAATCGAGTCTGACCCACTACTGTCACGACCTATGACAACGATTCCTGACATGCCACGACGGAAACACATTCTGGGTTTTGCAATCATTACAGTAATGATCCTGCTCGTCCTTGGTCAGTTAAAACACCTGGTCGTCGAGCATACCTACTGCGAAGGCGAGGTCCCGATTCCAGGGCAGCAGACCAAGCCGGTGAACATGGAAGGTACTCCGGATGTCGTAATGCTGGGTGTTTCATGGTGCCCCTCCTGCATAAAAGCGATACAGTTTTTCGCCGCAAACGATATCAACTATTGTGAATACGATATGGAAACTTCTGCCATCGGGGCAAGACTTTATAAAGAGGTCAATGGCAGGGGAGTACCAATACTGTTTATAGGCCGGCACCGAATCCACGGCTTTTCCGAAGCGACAGTCACCCGGTCTTTACAGGAAGCAGGACTCTTGTAAAGAGACAGGCAATACCACTAACGGGAACCCCATCATCTGGTTTGTATTAACCTGAAAAAATGGCCTATTGCTGAACGTGTATGCCAGTAGAGTGTTAATTTGCATCCAAATATGTCTCACCATTTGCACCGAAAAATATCCCACCAGAGTAGCTGTAAGTATTTGGTTATTGAATCATCATTACCTGCTGTGATGGGTCAGAGCAGAATGCATATAACTACCTTTATTGGCTCCAATTTCGCTGCAAATCAACAGCCTTGATGGTCTGGTGGACTAGTTAATCCGTGAGGTATCGGCACTGCCTGTGGTGAACCGCCTGTCTCGTCGAAAGAAATATTATGAGGCCTGATACTGTGTTCTTCTTCGCGATTTCGTTAATCATCTTATCTGCAGCCATCAACCGTCCAGGTGTGCAAACCGGGGGTGGTGACAATTCTGGAGGGCATCGGTATAGTTGCCCACTGGCCGCGCACTTGCTGCAGATTTGTGTCTCGGGGAACCGGGTATTATGAATGAATGATGATACGCACAAACACACCGGTCACACCTGGCAGTTACGCGGGCAGGTGCGACCACGCGGGGCGGTAACACCTCGTCCGGGGCAGGAATCGGTGTGGGATTACCCGCGCCCGCCAGTGATTGTGGATGACACACGCCTGATACAGGTCAGGCTGAACAATGTGCTCATCGCCGAGACCCGGACAGCCAGACGGGTGCTGGAGACTGCAAGTCCGCCGACGTTTTACCTGCCACCCGAATCAGTACAGTTCGACTGCATGCGATCTGATGCCGAGAGCAGCTATTGCGAATGGAAGGGACGCGCAACCTATTTCAGTGTCTGTGCGGAGAAGAACTGTGTGAAGAATGCCGCCTGGACCTATCCCGAACCCCATGCTGCATTCACAGCGATCAGAAATTATCTGGCGTTTTATCCAGGCCGACTTGAATGTTATATCGATGGCGAGCGGGTGCAGGCGCAGGCAGGTGGCTTTTACGGCGGCTGGATTAGCAAGGAGGTCGTCGGCCCGTTCAAAGGTGACCCCGGCACTTCAGCCTGGTAGCGCCTTCAACAATGCGCAAGAACGGCATCTCTCGCCAAGAAGCGACTCCTCTACAAGAAAAAGGCGTCAGAAAAAAAGGGCGTCCACTTTAGAGGGCGCCACGGTAAACATTATTGCTATAACCTTCCTATACTACAACGACGACAAGTTCATTGTCTTCGATGCTGTATACAATACGATAAGAGCCTTTGCGTATCCGATATTTATCGTGACCGGATAGCTGCTTTGAATCCGGGGGGCGTGGATCATTAGCCAATTGGCCAATGCGACTGATTATGCGTTGCCGTTCTTTCTTTTGCGGTAAGGCCAGGAGAAAGGGTAAAAAAGGCTCTGACCTCTCTACTACATCGGATGACCAGGCATTGCCAGCCTTCAAGGTAGACATGCTTCCAAACGAAATAGAGGAACTAACCGAATCCTGACTTGTTAAATCCTTCAAGGAGGGCTGGGTGGTAGCGCAAACTTCCAGGTTGCGACCACACCGGTTTGCAGAACATAACGGATTGCTGTTTGACATGGAGGCGGCAGATTCTGACGGCCCCACTTACAGAGGCATCACCGGTGTACTTATCGTCGACAAAAAATCTATCTGATTTTTTTTCTTGGCGCAGAGCCATATCGTTACGATAAACATATCGATGAAGCGCTGGCGATCATCCAGGCAGCACACATTTGAACATCCTGGAGTGGCTGCCCGGCTGATAACCAGCAGATGTCAAACAGCCTTATTCATAGCTGATGCTTTACTGGACAGCATCCGCATCATTTATCAGGCGGACACTGTCTCGCGGGGCATCATTCAGTACGGGCGTCTCCCAAGTCCTCACAGCATGTATTACCGGCGACTGTAAGTCCGAAAATTCGGTACGCGCCCAACTTTTCTACCCACTACAACATGTGAATTGTGAGCATCATTACCGTGCCGTGACATCAAATTAATTACCTGCTTAAGATTCTCAACCAATCAGAATCTTGAAACATTCGGCATGTTGTCCCTGGAAGCATGAAACTCCCGATTGGCAGCATGCCCACCCTTTTCTTCCACTTTCTGCTTTCGCTTGTGCAGTCGCGAGAACTCCCACATGGTAAGCACAAGACCAATAAGCAGCATGCTGAATACAAAGATTGCTGGATACAGGATATCTGGTTCGTTCATGACACTTCCCTCCTGGCTGAAACAACAGCTAGCTTGAAGTAGATACCGAACGCGAGAATGGAAGGCACCCATATCGCGGTAAAAATGCCGAGATCCTTGAAACCCCCGAACCACAGATAGGCCGATAAGACAAATGAAACAGACACTGCAATGAGTATGAAATAATCAGATAGTTTGAACATGCAAGTTACCTCCAACGGTTCCGAACAAAAAGTTTGTCAACACTCCCAGAATGACAACGCGGCCAGTAACAACGCAGCCACGCTGATTGCTGCCGGTGTCCTCATCCCTTCCACGCCAAACACATCCACCATGCCGGGTACCCAACCGAGCCAGCCTGCGAGCAGCCATACGAGGAAGGCAGCCGCCGTTGTAATCCCCAGTAGTCCCAGAGAAAGCCTCAACCGATTCAGGTTCGCAGGTCGCTGGAAAAGATCCATCATTATCGCGAGCCTCGATGGTTGAGTGATAGCTGGCTGGTTGACTGAATCTGACTGGTCGTCCCGGGGAGGCAGTCACTGGCAAGTAATAGCGTAGAGGTAACATATACCTCTGCGGGTTTGCCGGTGTCGCGACCAGTGGATTCATAGCAACAAGCCAGGCTATCGTCTTTAGTGAACTCATTTGTTTTGCTTTCAGCCCTCATCGATTCCGCTATCGACAGGGTTGTGAATGACCTGGTGCAAATTGCTGCCAGGGACCACGGATGACAGGATTTCAATATTTTCCTGCTCGGCGGCACGGATGGCATCGTCGTAGTACTGCGCTGTTGC
>CAMYIO010000074.1:4424-15198 GCA_947258515.1 uncultured Ectothiorhodospiraceae bacterium | reverse complement strand
GGTGATTTTCGGTGGTGCGGGCGATCTTTCCGGGCGAAAACTGTTACCGGCGATTTACAACCTGGGTCTGGACGGCGTGCTACCGGCCAATTTCGCCGTACTCGGGTTCTCCGTTGAAGAGATGGATGATGCCGGATACCGCGGCTTTGCGCGCCAGGGTGTCGCGCGTTTTTCACGCCAGGGGCTGGATGAAGAACACTGGCCGGACTATGAACGCCAGCTGTACTATCAATCAGGCAGCTTTGATGATCCTGCCTCTTATGAAGCATTGAAACAGCGCCTCGAGGAGATCGAGCCGCAGTTGGGAATTCCGGGTAACCGGATTTTTTATCTTGCCATTCCACCGCGTTTTATCGGTGTTTGCGCGCGCCACCTGAAGGCAGCAGGACTGGTGCAGGACGAGACGTCCGATGGTCCGTTCTCGCGCATTATCGTGGAAAAGCCGATTGGCCGGGACTTGCAAAGTGCCATAGAGGTGAACGACATTCTCGGCGAATGTTTTGCCGAGCAACAGATTTATCGTATCGATCATTATCTCGGCAAGGAGACTGTACAGAATATCCTGGTGATGCGTTTTGGCAATGCGATCTTCGAGCCATTGTGGAATTCCAAGCACATAGATCATGTGCAGATAACCGTGGCAGAGGCGGAAGGCGTTGGCACTCGCGCCGGTTATTTTGAGAATGCAGGCGCGTTACGCGATATGGTGCAAAATCATATCCTGCAGTTGCTATCCCTGGTGGCCATGGAGCCACCGTGGTCCATGGATGCTGATGTGATTCGTGATCACCGGCTGGATGTATTGCACTGCCTGCGACCTATGAATACAGAGAATGTCGAGTCGCATGTTGTCAGTGCCCAGTATGCACATGGTTATTTCCAGGGTGATGATGTGCCCGGTTACCGTCGCGAAGAAGGCGTTGCCAGCGATTCAACCACGGAAAGCTATGTGGCACTGCGCCTGTTCATTGATAACTGGCGCTGGGCCGGTGTTCCCTTCTATATCCGTACGGGAAAGCGCTTGCCGAAGCGCGTCAGCGAAATTGCGGTGCAGTTCAAGGATGTGCCGAATATTCTGTTCAATTCCGACAAGGCACACCCGTTGGAACCCAATGTACTGGCATTGCGACTCCAGCCGGACGAGGGTTTATCCCTGCGCATCGCCACCAAGTTGCCTGGCTCGCGGGTAAAGATCTATCCCGTGAAAATGGATTTTCGCTATGGCAATACGTTTGGCGGCCAGTCACCCGAGGCCTATGAGCGTTTATTGCTGGATGTAATGACGGGTGACGCCACCCTGTTCATGCGGCGTGACGCGGTCGAGGCCTCCTGGCGCTGGATACAGCCCTTGCTGGATGCCTGGGACAAGGGCAAAAAACGCTGGCTGCCGGAACATCCGGCAGGCACCTGGGGGCCGGTGGAAGCCGACCGTTTAATTGAAGATGATGGGCGACGCTGGCGAGTGCTATGAGCGCGTCCGCTGCTGCCGGCATGACCGTATCCGCGACACGGGTCAATGTTGCCGACATCGAGTTGGCACTGAATCGGCTGTGGGATGCATTGCATGCCGAAGGCCCGGCCGAACACGGGGTGACGCGTGCCTGCATGTCCAATGTCATTATCGCCTGTGAAACAGAAGAGCAGGCGCGCGATGTGCGTAAGCACATTCCAGGGTTGGTGGAGCGGCACCCGGCACGGGTGTTTTTACTGACCGCCTGTGCACCGCAGGCGGGTTCCATAGAGGCCGAGGTTTCGGCGCACTGCCGCCGAACCGGGGGTAGCAAGCAACTCTGCTCCGAGCATGTGGATATCCGTTTCGACCCGGCCGTGGTCGAGCGCCTTGGATCCGTGTTGCGCCCGTTATTGATCGGTGACCTGCCGACGGCTCTTTGGTGGGCGAGTAATCAACCGCCACCGCTGAGTCATGGTCTGTTTGATACCCTCGCAGAACTGGCGGACCAGGTGATTTATGACAGTGTCGGTTGGCCAAGCCCGGCCGAGGGCGTGCGTGCCATGACGCGTTGGGTAATGGGGGAGGAACGGCCGGTATTTAATCTGGCATGGCGCTATCTGAAGCCGTGGCGGCGTATTCTGGCCCAGGTGCTGGATCCACGGGTGGCGCCGGGTGCATTGCAAAATATCGACTCAATTCGCATTGAGCACGGACCGCATGCGCTGCCTATGGCGTGGTTGTTGATTGGCTGGCTGGCAGCCCGACTGCAATGGCAGCCGCAGAAAGGGGAAGTACAATCCGGCAGCGAGTTGAGCTGGGCCTTTCGGACGCCACGAGGGGCTCTGCGGGTGCATATTCATCGATCACCTGAAGGCATGTCACAGGTGCGCAGGTTAAACCTGGCATGGCAGGGTGCTGCACCGGGGCGCGCCGGTTTTCTGTACGGCGATGATCAGTGGTTGTCAGTACTGGCGGAAGAATCCACCTTGCCAGCCACCAGTATTCCTGCACGCGAAGTGCCCATGGAAATGATGATTGCGGCACAACTGGCCCATCGATCAAAAGATCCCCTGTTTGAGCAATCCATTGCCGTTGCGCAAATTATGGCGGGCGTGCTGAACAATCGGACGACCAGATGAACAGTACAAAAAGAAAAAACATGAAATTACTGGAAGGAAAATGGGCGCTGGTAACCGGATCCAGCCGCGGCATCGGCCAGCAGATTGCAACAGGGCTGGCCGAGCGTAAATGCAATCTGGTGGTCCATGGGCGCAGCCCCGAAAACACCGCCAGGACGGTTGAACTGCTCAAATCCTGTGACACACAAGTGCATATCGTCAGTGGAGAATTGTCGAGCAGGGAAGGGATCCAGTCCGTGATCGACGGGGTGCGTTCCGGGCCCGGACATGTGGATATACTCTACAACAATGCCGCTGTTATGAGCGAATGGAAACCGATCTGGGAAGTGAGCAGTAAAGAATGGCTGGATGTCTTTCAAGTCAACCTGCTGGCGATGATCGCCCTGTGTAATGCCTTTGCACCGGAAATGAAACGTCGCGGTTTTGGTCGCATCATTAACCTGTCCTCCGGAATCAAGGACACTCCGCATCTGTCGCCTTATGGCGTTTCCAAGGCCGCGGTCGATAAATATACCCTGGATTTGGCAACCGAACTGAAGGGCAGTAATGTGCTGGTTAATTACCTTGATCCCGGGTGGTTGAAGACCGACCTCGGTGGAAAGGATGCCATGTACCCCGTCGAAGACGTGCTGCCTGGCGCGCTGGTTCCGGCCCTGCTGGAGGACAACGGGCCGAGCGGTCAATGCTTCGCGGCTCAGGATTATCGCATGCTGGTCAGCTAGAAAACCAAAAGCAATGCACCATGAAACAGCTTGCGTGTTCTTCCCGGTACGCGGAGCGCAACCTGCATTGATACGTTGAATTAACCAGGGCTTCCTTTATTTATTCAGTCAAGCGTCTGCAGAAAGCCTGTACCCCGCAAACACGGCAGGACCATAGAGTGCCGCTTTATCATTCAGTATGACCTGCACAGGTATCTCTTGCAGCAAGGCTTGCATACGGCCCTTTGCCAGAAAGGCTTCGATAAACGTGCCGTCTTTCATGGCGTCGAGTATTTTCGGGGCAATACCACCACCGATATAGAGTCCGCCGCTGGCCATCGTTTTTAATGCCAGGTTACCGGCTTCCACGCCGTATAAATGTACAAACAGCTGCAGTGATTGCTCGCAGATATCGTCACGTTGCGACTGTGCGGCAATGGAAATCGCGCTCGCGGGGTCACCTTCATGCATCTCCTCGACTAACCAGGCCGGAACTTCACGTTTATGAAAGTCGCTCAGGAATTCATGAATGAGCACCAGCCCGGGTCCGGACAGCAGACGTTCCCAACTGACGTGTCGGTAGCGTTGTTGCAGATAGCGCAGCAGTTCGATCTCCAGTTCACTGCTCGGACTGAAATCGGTGTGGCCGCCTTCGGTGGCAAAGGGCAGCAGCTTGACGCCGTCGTGCACAAGCCCGGCTTCACCGAGACCGGTGCCGGCAGCGATGATTGCACGGTTACCCTCCGGATCACCGGCGGCTGTTTGCAGGCTAAAGAAATCATCAGCAGACAGGGCGCTGATACCCCAGGCGTTGGCCTCAAGGTCATTGAGCAGAAATACCCGGGTGATACCCGTGTGCTCTGCAATTTGCATGCTGCTAATGTGCCAGGGCAGGTTTGTGGTATGGACTTCGTTATGCCGCACCGGGCCGGCGATACCGAAGCAGGCGGCTGTTACGGAGACTGAATGATGCTCGAGAAAATCCTGGGTAATTTCAAGCAGCGACGCGTGTTCCTGACTGTGGTAATTCTGTTCGACGACGGTCACAAGATCAGTCGCCGTCACCTCAAATACCGCCAGCCGGGTTTTGGTGCCGCCAATATCACCGGCAAGTACGCGGACGGGGTTGTTGCTGCCAGTCATATGATTTTCCACAGTGCGGGTCTTTCTCCTGGTGAGTATTCAGAGCTGTTGTGCAGGTCGCAGGGTGCAAATAATTGAATGCCTGCTTTCAATCCGCACCACGATAGTCGCAGTTGAGCATGTCCCCTCGTGGTCAATAAACTCATCCGTATTGATATCTGCACATCTTAACATTTACAGTGCGGCGAGGGTTACAGCTGCCGTGTACCGATGTTGGCCTCCATGAGGGCAAGCCGTTCCTGGTTGGCAGTGTGACCTGGCATCCCTTGTACATCCCCGGACATACTTCAACACACCACCGTTATCTGCTGGAGCAGGCTTTCCAGGGCGCCTGTGGAGCGTCATTGCAGGGGTGCTGAACGCTCCCTGAAACTGGACCAGAAAGAACGCTATCGGTGGCGGAGACACTGGTTTTCAGCAGCAGTGTTGTCGTGTAGGCTCGACCCTGTAAGTAACGGGATAATTTTTGGCAGACCATGACTAACACTACACAATCAAAATTCCTGACCGCGGCAGCGGCGACAGTTTCCCGCCTCTATCAACAACTATCCAGGCTGCTCGGACGCCAGGCACATGAGCAGGCCGAACCGGTCAGGGTCCATGCCGACCTGTGCCTCGCGCAGGCTGCGCGCCTGGACCGCCACTATGCGGATCTGGCGCTGCCGGAAGCCTTGCTGCAAGCCTTCTCGAGCGAGCCGCTGGCGGCGGGCGATACGCGCTTTATCGGCCGCGAGGATCAGTTGAGTCGCTTGCTGGCAGCGCTCGAAATGTGGCGCGCCGGGCACAGCTCTATGGTCGCTGTCACCGGGCCGCAGGGCTGTGGACTTAGCTCTTTCCTGCAGCAACTGCCGCTGCGGGTTGCTGACAATGAATCCTGCCGCTACGGCAAACTGACGCACAGGCCATACGACATCAATGACACCCTGGTGATGCTTGGCGCCATAGTCGGCGGCAAGCCGTCTGTCGGGTCTGTCGAAGAACTCGTCGAATACATCAACGGGCTCCCCCCGAGCGTATTTGTGATTGATAACGGTCATTTTCTTGCCTGCCGCATTATGGGAGCCAACAAGGCAATACGTATTTTTGGTGCTGTCATGGTGGCTACACAGCATCGCCACCTCTGGGTGCTGGGTTGCCAGGAATATGCCTGGCGACGCCTCGTCTATGTCTACCGCGCTGACCGTTATTTTGCCGACCGTATCGAGCTGCCCCTGTTCAGCGAGCCGGAGCTGAGCCAATGCCTGACAAACCGCTTGCAGGCATCGGAGTTCGCGCTGAGCGCCGGCTCGACTGGTGCAGACGCACAGACGCCGACGCTGCTTGCACGACAGTTATCGACACTCTACAAACTGTGTGATGGCAAGCCTGACTATGCCTTTTTCTGCTTCCTGGGTTCCCTGCTGGTTCATGATGAAAGCCGGCAGCTGGAGTTGCAGCCTGTCGTAGCAGCGGATTTCAGTATACTCAAGCAGCTGATCAGCGAGGAGCTGTTTACCCTGGCGGAAGTGGCGTCGCACGGCCAACTAAGCATCGATGACCACCGCGCGGTGTTCCGTTGCAGTCGCGAAGAGAGCTGGCTGCTACTGGAACGTCTCTACCGCCAGTGTCTGCTCGACAAGCACGAAACCACTGCTGAACCGGACTACCATCTCGTGCCGCAGTATTCCAACGTGATTGGCAGTTACCTCGCCAACGCAAACTACCTGTACTAGGAGGCCAGAGATGCAAGAGGACGTCATCGTCGAGCTCGTCGAGCTGTTTTCGATCTCCCGGCTGTTGCAGGTCGCCCTGGTAGTGTTCATTGCCTGGCTGCTATTGCGCATCCTGCATGCCGGATTGCAGCAACTCATCAAGCGCTTCCCGCGCTATCGCCTGCAGATGGGGCAGGTTTATCCAGTCATCCGCATTTTCATGTGGTTCCTGGTCATCGCCTACATCATTTTCGGTCTCATCAAGCCGCCACAGACGATTGTTTTTGCCGTGCTCGGTTCCCTGGGACTGGCTATCGGTCTGGCGGCGCAAGGCGGGGTACGCAACCTGCTCGCCGGCGTGATGATGATATTCAACCCGCCGTTTCGTGTCGGCGATATGGTGCACTTTGGTGGTCATTATGGCGAGGTGATCCGGCTTGATCTCAGTGTCACATGGCTGCGCACGCTCGACGATAATGTCATCATGGTGCCGAATTCGGCAGTGCTCGAGAATGCCGTCGCCAATGCGAACAGCGGCGAGCTTTCCGAAATGGTCGTGATTAACATCGACTTGCCGCGCACGATACCGATTCAGGAGGTCCGCTCGCTGGCCATGGAGGCCGCCGTCGCTTCACCCTATACCTACCTCAAAAAGCCGGTCAGCGTCATTATGGAATCGCGTTATGACTTTGGCTTTCTGCTGCGCCTGGTGATCAAGGTCTATGTGGTTGATGTACGCCTCGAGCGCCGCTTGTCCAGCGATGTCACCGAACGCTTTATCGAGGCACTGCACGAGCAGGGCATCAGCGGTGCGCACGGGGACACGGCGGAGCATGCGTTAATTGATGAGCCAGCATAGTACCAGGTACGGCTATTGTATTTTCTGCCGGTAAGGCCGATGCCTGAAACCCCCGGCAATCATGATCGTGAGTGACTGTTGACACTGGCGACAACCGCCTCGCCGGCACCTTTATATGCGCATCAGTGCGCGTATATGCTGAACAACGGCACGACCCAGGGCATGCAATTCATAGCCGCCTTCAAGTGTGGAAACCACGCGCCCCCCGGCATGCTGTGCGGCGACCCGCATGATTTCGCGCGTTATCCAGTAATAGTCGCTGTCCAGCAGGTTGAGCTGACCCATGCCATCCTCGAAATGTGAATCAAACCCGGCAGATACCAGGATGAGTTCAGGTCTGAAGCGGTGCAGTGCCGGCAGCAGGCGATCCTGTACACCCTGCTGGAACTCATCACTGCAGGCGCCGGCGTCGAGCGGGACATGAATGATGTGCTGGCTATCAGTGACCAGCGAGGTGTCTGGATAAAAGGGGTGCTGGAATACCGAACACAGCATGACCCGCTCATCAGACTGAAATATGCTTTCGGTACCATTGCCATGGTGGACATCGAAATCGACAATCGCGACCCGATCAAGGCCCGCTGCCAGGGCATGGGCAGCACCCACCGCGACGTTGTTGAAGATGCAGAATCCCATCGCGCTGTTACGTCCCGCGTGGTGGCCCGGCGGTCGTGTGCTGCAGAATACAGTGTCGACCTCGTTGTGCATGACCCTGTCAACACCCTGCACCATGCCACCGGCGGCACGGTAGGCGGCTTCCAGGCTTGCTGGTCCCATCACGGTGTCGCCATCGAGCATTATCAGACCGGACTTCGGGGCGCGGCGTTCGATTTCATCCAGATATTCAGGCGAGTGCACACGACAGAGTTGCTCACGGGTCGCGCGTGGCGCGTCAAGCCGCGCCAGCAGATTCATCAGGCCGGCCGAAATAAGTGCATCTTCGATGGCGTAAAGGCGTTGTGGCGACTCAGGATGGTCGCTGCCCGTCTCGTGCTGCAGACAGGCAGAATGGGAAATGTAGGCAGTGGTCACGTCAGGCAGCACGAGTTGCTATGATGCGCTCTATCTTAACAGCCCGCAGGCTATGTCACACCGGCTCATGCCGCGAGCAGGGAGTTTTTTCAGAATATGGGTAAACATTATCTCAGCAAGCTGTTTGAACCAAAATCAGTCGCCGTATTTGGTGCCAGCGATCGCGAGGGCGCGGTGGGTAATCTGGTTTTCAAAAACATGATCGAGGGCGGTTTCAAAGGTGATGTCTTTCCGATCAACCCGAAACACAGCAAGGTACAGGGTCGCAAGGCCTACCCGGATCTCGATAGCATTGGCAAAGCCGTCGACCTTGCGGTGATCACAACACCGGCAGTGACGCTACCCGGCATCATCGAGTCCTGCGGTGAGCAGGGTATACGCGCTGCAGTGGTTATTTCGGCGGGTTTCCGCGAGACCGGTCCGCAGGGTCTGAAGCTGGAGCAGGGGCTGGTGGAAAATGCGCGCCGCTACGGGCTGCGCTTTATCGGGCCTAACTGCCTGGGCTTGATGCGTCCTGGCACCGGCCTCAACTGTACCTTCAACAAGGGCAGTGCCAGCCAGGGAAAGATTGCCCTGGTCTCACAGTCCGGTGCTCTTTGTACAGCGATACTGGATTGGGCCGCTGCAAACAATATCGGTTTTTCCGCGGTTGTTTCCACCGGCATTTCGGCCGATATCGACTTCGGCGATGTGCTTGATTACCTGGTGACTGACCCTGAAACCAAAAGTATCCTGCTGTACATCGAGGGAATACATCATGCGCGCTCGTTTATGAGTGGCCTGCGGGCGGCTGCACGTGTCAAGCCGGTTATTGCGCTCAAGGTGGGCCGTCACACGAGCGGCTCCAGGGCCGCCATGTCCCACACCGGCGCACTGGTCGGGTCCGACGACGTGTTTGAGAGCGCCTTGCGCCGCGCTGGCGTGGTACGTGGCCTGCGCATCGGCGACCTGTTTTCTGCAGCCGCCACCCTGACATCCGTGTCCAGTGTGACGGGTGAACGTCTCGTCATTGTCACCAATGGCGGTGGCCCGGGCGTCATGGCAACCGACCGTGTGAGCGATCTTGGAATGTCCCTGGCAGCGTTGTCGGAGGACACGCTAAAGAGTTTGAACGCGGTTTTGCCGGTGACGTGGTCACAGGCCAACCCGGTCGATATCATCGGCGATGCCACACCCGAACGTTATGCCCGGGCGGTCGAAATCTGCCTGAGTGATCCCGGTGTGGACGGCCTGCTGGTCATACTGACTCCCCAGGCGATGACCGATCCAGCCGCGGTTGCACGATCACTGGTCATGCTCGGCGATAAAAGCCACAAGCCGCTACTGGCATGCTGGATGGGTGAAATCCAGGTCGCTGAAGGACGCCGGATACTGCGCGATGCCAGTGTGCCCACCTTTCATACGCCGGAAGCGGCTGTCGAGGCGTTTTCCTATCTGGTGAACTACTACCGCAACCAGAAATTACTGCTCGAAACGCCCGGACCGCTGTCACCCGGCAAGACACCCGATGTCGAGGGGGCGCGGATGATTATCGAGGGTGTGCTGGCGGAGGGACGAAAAGTGCTCAGTGAGTCGGAGTCCAAGGCGGTGCTGCATGCCTTCCATATTGCGACGGCCCAGGCCAGCATAGTGCGGTCGCCCGGCGAGGCGCTGGTGCAGGCCGAAAGCCTTGGTTTTCCCGTGGCGTTGAAAATCAATTCTCCTGACATCACCCACAAGTCTGATGCCGGCGGGGTGCGCCTCGGTATCAGCAACGCTCAGGCTGTTCGCAGCACCTACAATGACATGCTGAACGTGGTGAAGAAAAACCGACCGGAGGCACGTATAGACGGGGTCACCATCGAGCCGATGCTGCAGCGGCCGAACGGCAGGGAGCTGCTGGTAGGCCTGGTCACAGATCCGGTATTTGGTCCGGTCATAACCTTTGGCGCCGGTGGCACCGCCGTTGAGGTTATGGGCGATCGTGCAGTCACATTGCCACCGCTTAACCACAGACTGGCGCAGGACCTGATCAGCCAGACGCGGGTGTTCAAGCTGCTTGGCGCATTTCGCCATATGCCGATGGTGGATATGCAAGCCCTGGAGCAGGTACTGCTGCGTGTCTCTGAAATCGCCTGCGAACTTCCACTGGTCAGGGAACTGGATATCAATCCACTGATCGTTGATGAGCACGGCGCCATTGCCGTCGATGCGCGTATGGTCGTGGATTACCAGTCGCAGACTGCGGAACGCTACAGCCACATGGCAATCCACCCTTATCCTGGCCACCTCGTGACTCAGTGGCAACTGCCAAATGGTACAGACATGGTGATTCGGCCAATACGCCCGGAGGATGCCGAAATCGAACAGGCATTTATCCGGAAACTATCGGAGCGGGCGAAATATTTTCGTTTCATGCAGTCCATTACCGAGCTCAGCCCGCACATGCTGGCTCGTTTTACCCAGATCGACTACGACCGTGAAATGGCTTTGATCGCAGTGGTGTATGTGGACGGACAAGAGACTGAAATTGGTGTCGCACGTTATACCACCAATCCGGATGGCAAAAGTTGTGAGTTCGCTATCGTAATTGCAGATAACTGGCAGCGACAGGGTATAGCACACCGCCTGATGCAGCAGCTTATTGAAACAGCCCGCAGTCATGGGCTGCGGATCATGGAAGGTTATGTACTCGCCAATAACCACGAGATGCGCAGCCTCGTAAAAAAGCTGGGCTTCAGCATCAAACCCTGTGAAGAAGAAACCGGCACGGAACA
>CAMYIO010000074.1:0-4409 GCA_947258515.1 uncultured Ectothiorhodospiraceae bacterium | reverse complement strand
GCACGGAACATATTGTGTTGCGCTTGTAGATCTTTTCACGTCTGTGGCGAATTGTTGCCAGGCTGCTATGGGCAACTGCTACAGACCGCGGCAATGATATTTGCTGTCCTTCCATGGACAGGGCAAGAGTCGTTTCTCATTCGAGCCGCTATCCATATCCAGCCGATTTGTTCAATCCGGTTCTGGCCGGGCTTTTCTCGAAAGCTCTGTCTCAACCAGTTTTCCGAGATCTCGCAACAGGTTTATCCTGCCGTCGTCAAGCTGGCGCGGTCGTGTGTCAATGAGGCACAGGGTGCCCATTAAGTTCCCGTCGGGTAGTTTTAGAGGACAACCGGCATAGAAGCGAACGTGAGGCTCACCGGTCACCAGCGGATTGTCGGCGAAACGCGGGTCCTGCAAGGCATCAGGGACAATCAGCAGCTCATCTTCCAGGATTGCATGAGCGCAGAATGCCATGTCACGTGGAGTCTCTTTCACATCCAGACCAATACAGGACTTGAACCACTGCCGGTCGCGGTCAACGAGACTGACAAGTGCGATCGGGACTTCAAAAGCTCCCGACGCTATTCTGATTATGCGATCAAAGCGTTCTTCCGGAGCGCTATCCAGGATCTCCAGTGCATCGAGCGCTGCCAGTCGCGCCGCTTCGTTTTCCGGCAAGCTTGCGCGGATCCATCGGCAAGTGGTTTGCAGGATAGCGGCGTGCACCCGTGTGCGCGCATACTCATGCGAAAAAGGTTTTATCATCCAGTCGGTGTCAAACTCTGCCAGCTCCGAGGCTGTGTGCTCCCTGTCAGTGAGTACCACAACAGGTGTTTGCACTGATGCCTGGAGATCTGAATCTTTTACTGCCCGGCATATTTTAACAGCATCATCAGCCGTTGATTGCTCATCCACGATTAGCAGCGATGGTCGGTCCGTTGCTATGATTTGCAGCGCAGTCTCCGTGTTTGTCCCTGACATGAGGCGCACATTCTCAGCGGCGGCTGCGCCCCTGATTACCCCGGCTGTTTGGGCATCCGTGACACCCATGTATATTGAATGTTCAGAAATTGCGGTGGCAATCGGTGTCACCGCAGAAAATTCTGTGGCGCTGTGCGTGATCCCTGTGTCACAGCCGGATTGCAGTTCAATGGTATCGCCTTCTGCGGCCGCGAACACGTGAAGCGGCTGCCCGGAGGCGCTGATTCTATCTCTCATGGCAACGATGATCCGGTCGACAGCATCGTCATCCCGCATTGGATCATGGTGGGTCAACGCCAGTTGCTTTACCCCGACTGCATTGCAGATATCGACCGCAAACTCGGCCGTGCTGTGGCCCCAGCCGATCTTGTTTGCATATTCCGTCGCGGTGTACTGGGCATCATGAATAACAAGATCAGCTTCACGAAGAAAATCTGCATGTCGACGATCCTGCTCGCTGGTAACGGTCTTGTCTGCAGAGGGCTGGTGAGAAAAAGGTTCGTGATCGCATGAATAGACGACGGCAACACCGTCGGCCTCCAGACGGTAGCCCAGCGTCAAGGCCGGGTGATTAAGGTAGCGAGACCGGACGGTGATGTCTCCCAGCTGGAACACACCCTCCACGAGGTCGTGATACCTGATCTTCGCGCCGAGCGCTTCAAGTGTCACAGGAAAATAGGTGTACTGCATCTGACCCGCGAGCGTATCCCTGATCGACTGGCCCAGACTATGCGGTGCGTATATGTCCCATTCATTATCGGGCGCGAACAGCGGCTCAAAGAACGGAATTCCCTGAATGTGATCCCAGTGTGTGTGGCTGATTAACAGGTGACCGCGTAGCGGCTGGTTTGGCCCCGCCAGCAGCGCATGGCCAAGATTATGGGCCCCGGTTCCGCAATCGATGACAACCAGTGTCCCGGCAGCGGAGCGTACCTCGACACAGGACGTGTTTCCACCGTAGCGCACAGTAGCTGGCCCCGGTTTTGCCAATGATCCTCGTGTACCCCAAAAGCGAACCAGCATGATTTGTTCAATTCCGCGACGAAGGGTGATTACTCTTATGCGAGTCTAGCCCAGAGAATCTCCGATTAATATAACGAATCTTTGCAGGGTGCGCCGTGCGCACCGAAAAGAACATGCATGCGGTTGATCCATGGTGTGCACGGCGCACCCTGCAGACAGTGCAAGTCATGAATCCCGGTAAATTGCGAATTAATCCGAGTTTCCCTGAGTTTAGCTGCATCCACAGGTGTAGAGTCATGGCTCGAGTATACGGACTAATACGTCGTCTCGAAGCGTGGCCAGCACCGGGAACCATGGGCGA
The DNA here is from genome assembly GCA_947258515.1 of uncultured Ectothiorhodospiraceae bacterium. Taxonomy (GTDB): domain Bacteria; phylum Pseudomonadota; class Gammaproteobacteria; order UBA9214; family UBA9214; genus UBA9214. The sequence goes on along the minus strand of CAMYIO010000074.1, from coordinate 2,122 downwards.
CTCCGTTGTATGTCCCGTTATACTTTTGAGCCCAGGTCGTAATAGAGGAACATGGTTGCCAGCCCAACGGCACCGATAACCAGGAAAGGCAGTAACAGTTGTTTGAAGAGGTCCCGGTGCCCGAGACTGAATACCAGCAACAGCTTCATAAAGGTATTCGAGAGCGCACCCAGTACCAGATTGAAACTTGCCCAGTCCAGCGTTACCAGCCCGGCATGCTCCAGGCTGCTGAGGGAGAATGCGATGGCATCTGCGTCGGTCAGGCCGCTGACGATAGCCACCAGCGGCAGCCATTCGTCCCCCAGATAAAAGGTCGCAAGACGCGTGAACATAAGGATGATTGCAAATACCAGGGCGAAATTGATTGCGGACTTGAGGCTGAACGGGTTGTCGAAGCGCACCGATACCCCACCTGCCGCCATGTCGCGTGACTTGCGGTAGAGGTAGTAGGCGAGCAGGGCACCGGTTAGTCCCATAATACCCAGGGGTACCATGATGTTGCGCATCAGCGGCTGGTTGACGACCGCAATTTCCAGTACCAGTCTCGGGAACATCACGGAGCTGGCAAGAATAACTGCCATGGCAAACAATCGACTCGCTTCGGGGTTCTCCTTGCTGCGTCGCGCGAAGCTCAGCGTCGTCACCGTGCTTGAAACCAGGCCGCCAATGAGTCCTGTGAGCCCGATGCCCGCGCGACTCCCGATACTCTTGATCAGTACATAACCGACAAAGCTGACGAAGGAAACCAGGACGACGATAAGCCAGATCTTGTAGGGTTTGAGCGCCGAGAGCATGATCTGCAGGAACTCTATGCCCAGCGGTTGACGCACCATCACGCCAGCTTCCAGACCTTCAGCCAGGTCGCCCTTGAGAATAGCCAGGGCCTCCCTGCCATTTACCGTGCTGACCTCCACTGTACCCAGTATTTCATGGCCGCTGGACATCAGTTCTAGCAGTTTGCCAACTTCCACTTCCTTTTCTGGAAGCAGTTTCATCTGCACCTGTCCCCGGTCGGCATCCACCTCGGACACGGTGGCCACCGTAAAGCCAAGGTAGCTGTCCAGTGAGTAGCTTGGTAGTACGGGAAGTATAATGAAGGTGATGGTCAGAAAAAGTACCACCGCACGCAGTTCGTGCGACTGCACACTGGAGCGAAAACGCTTGATCTGCTGTTTCGGGAACAATACAGCCAGGGTGAGGATGGCAAGTGCTATGGCGATCTCGCTGGAACCGTACATGATCATGACGCCGAGAAAAAAGGTAATCACCGCTGCCGTTTCGGTGGTAATCCCCGGACCATGATCGCGATCTGCCCAGTAACTGGATAGTATCAGGGCAAGCAGGGCGGCCAGTCCGCTGATGATTAACCAGTAGTTGTCGTATTGTGTTGACAGGTAGCCGCACAAGGCCCCCAGCAGTGCGAACAGCACGAAATCGCGAATGCCGAGCGTGATAGTCTGTTCGTCGCGCATTTCCCGCTCGAGGCCGATGAGAAATCCCAGTATCGCGGCCAGGCCGAACTGTCCGAAGAGGTTGATCAGATTTTCGCTGTTCATGGTTCGCTATTGTGGCACAATTTTGTTAATGACAACGTACAGGTGTGCGTATAGAGTCACGTAAGTATTGCCTGTACCTGCGACATGAACCGGTCGACGGGAAAGTGTGTGAATAAAATACACTGTAACCGGTTACGCAATCCAGCAACATCGTCAAAGGGCCGTTTATCTGCAGTCAGGCCAATGATCGAGAAACCGTTACCAGGCAGAAACAAATGACCGAGTCACTAAGAAGCACCTCAGGAAAGGCCGGTTTGCCTCCCGGGTCGCTTGTCCATGTGGGTGATGTTCTGGAAACCGTAACCAGAATGTCAGGGATTGATTACAACAGGGAAAACATTGAAGAGCAGCAGATTCAATCTGTCGATGAAATTCATAAATACAAGGATAGAGATACCATCACCTGGGTGATAATCGAGGGGCTGGCAAACGTCGATATTATCGAAAGTATCGGGACACTATTCGACATACACCAACTGGTACTCGAAGATATTCTGAATACTCACCAGCGGCCAAAATTCGAGGAGTATGATGACCATCTGTACATCGTGCTCAAATGTTTGCTA
>CAMYIO010000073.1 GCA_947258515.1 uncultured Ectothiorhodospiraceae bacterium | reverse complement strand
CATGAACTAACATCATCGTTTATATTAGCGACTTATTGACAGGAATGGGTCGACATTTCTTGTCTTTTAAAGAATTATCAGATAGTTACTTTATAAATGACCGGGTACGGTCAGTAACCTGCCGTTCGATGCACTCATTAACACCAATCGTCGATGGGCCCAGACGAAATTGTCCGGCTCACTGGTTTCTTATGGTTCTTTGATGTCACGGGTCGCGGAACGACCTACTGTTGATGTGTCTCTATCCATTCCCTGGATAGCTGCTGTGCTTCCTCAATTTGTTTCTTATTCATTTTCTTGGCAACCTTATCCCGGCCCTTGATGTAAGGCTCATTCCCCGAGGTAGCGGCTATATTGAACCACATATAGGAGGCGACGTGGTCTCTTTTTACGTCACCCTTCCCACTAGCATACAACTCGCCCAGACTATTTTGAGCAACTGCTTTTCCCTGTTCTGCTGCTTTTGTGTACCAGACCACGGCTACTGCCTCATCCTGTGGGACGCCATTGCCATTACGGTACATATTACCCAGATAGTATTGTGCATCTGCCTTGCCTTGTTCAGCAGCAAGGCGGTACCACTTTACTGATTCTGCATAGTCCTGTGGGACACCTTTACCTCTTTCATACAAGAGTCCCATATATGTCTGGGCCTGAGCGTCACCCTGTTCTGCTACCGGACGCAATAACACGGCTGCTTTGTTGAATTCCCCGCGAAGATATGCCTGCACCGCATCATCCACACCTGCCGTTGCGGGGATCATGCCTGCAAGCAGTAATCCAAGCATAATTATTCTTATCAATTTCATATGACTCACCCTTTATCAGTCGGTACCATTTGCACAAGCATAACTCATATGTTTCACGAGAATCGAGCATAAACGGGAGATACACAACCAAGGCCAATTCAGCTACTGGAAACCGAAAGGTATGCCAACAGCAGCTGGAGCAAGCGGCGCTTGATCAGCTCACTCGCGAAGCTATGAAGTACCGTGAGGCACACCAGGTAGACCCTGCCCAAAACCAAGGAAAGGATGCTGCGGAACCTGAGACGCGCATATCGAAAATGACGAAAATGGCATCCGACATGGAGAATCCGGCCACTGCCCTACGAGAAGTAGACAAACTGGAAGGTGCCCGCAATACCTTGCCGTCTGAAATCTGCCGCCTGGAAAGCGAATATACGGCCGTATCTATGCTCGACAACATACCCGAGTGCAAAATCGAACAGATTCTGCGCGGAATTGCTGAGAAAATGGAATCACTGAACCGGGAGGCCCTCAAGGATCTCCTGTCGAGCGGGCCACGCATGAATGCCAGATCGATTACCACATTGGTATCACTCTGGGGAATAAGATGGCGTCCCCAAGGGGATTCGAACCCCTGTTGCCGGGATGAAAACCCGGTGTCCTAGGCCGTCTAGACGATGGGGACCTGGCAAACACCGTAAGGACCAAAAACTCAGCCCTCAGTCGCTTGGTGGAGCCAGGCGGGATCGAACCGCCGACCTCTTGCATGCCATGCAAGCGCTCTCCCAGCTGAGCTATGGCCCCGTAAAACGAAGCGCGCAATGTACGTCAGGCACTGCCCGCTGTCAAGGCGAGAACTTTAGATTCGCAAATAACATCCGACGTTAACCGTCTGAAAGGCAGACAGATCGCCAAACATCAATCATTCTGCTGCTCAATCTTTGCCCACGAGTCTCTCAGCGTCACGGTCCGGTTAAACACGAGCCCCTTACCTTCTGCCTGCAGCGAATCTACACAGAAGTAGCCTTCGCGTTCAAACTGGAAACGCTCTCCCGGCTTTGACTCTTTCAGCGAAGGCTCAACAATACAGTGCGTAACCGTTCGCAGGGAATCCGGATTCAGGTAATCCTTGTAGTCCTTGCCTTCTTTTTCCGCATCCGGGCTCGGGCTGTTAAACAACCGATCATACAAGTGAACGTCGGCCTCAATGCCGTACACGGCGGACACCCAGTGAATGACGCCCTTTACCTTGCGCCCTTCAGGATTGGCACCGAGTGTCGCGGGATCGTAGCTGCAATGGAGTTCAATAACTTCTCCATGCGCATCCTTGATGACCTCATCACAACGAATGACGTATGCATTTCTCAGACGTACCTCGCCCCCTCTCACGAGTCGTTTGAACTTTTTCGATGCCTCTTCCCGAAAATCTTCCTTATCGATATAGAGCTCGGCAGTGAACGGTATCTCCCGGGTGCCCAGCGACTCGTCTTGCGGATGACTGGCCGCTTGCAGCTGCTCAACCTGGTCCTGCGGGTAATTCCTGATGACAACTTTCAATGGATGAATGACTGCCATGCGTCGCGGTGCATGTGCATTCAAGTCCTCACGAATACAACTCTCCAGCGCACTCATCTGCACCGTGTTTTCTGATTTACTGATACCAATTCGGGTACAAAAATCGCGGATTGAAGCCGGTGTATAACCCCGACGTCGCAATCCGGCAATGGTCGGCATGCGCGGATCATCCCAACCGGCCACCCGCCCTTCCTCGACCAGTTCTGTCAGCTTGCGCTTGCTCATTACCGTATACTCAAGATTGAGACGCGAGAACTCTATTTGTTGCGGCTGACAGGGTACGGAAACATTCTCCAGAACCCAGTCGTACAACGGGCGATGATCCGCAAACTCAAGCGTACAGAGTGAATGCGTTATCCCCTCAAGCGCATCGGAAATCGGGTGGGTAAAATCGTACATCGGGTAGATACACCAGGCTTCACCTGTTTGATGGTGGATGACACCGTGACGTATACGGTATAGCGTCGGGTCACGCATATTCATATTGGGTGAGGCCATATCGATGCGTGCACGCAACACCCGCGCCCCGTCTTCGAACTCACCGGCACGCATGCGCGCCAGCAGGTCAAGATTTTCATCGACGCTGCGGTCCTGGTAGGGGCTGGGGGTACCGGGCTCGGTCAGGGTGCCGCGATGTTCGCGCACTTGTTCGGCAGTCAGGTCACACACATAGGCCTTGCCTGCGCGCACCAGCTCGACAGCCGCCTCGTACAGGTGTTCGAAATAGTCTGACGCATAAAACAGGCGCCCACCCCAATCGTATCCCAGCCAGCGTACGTCCTGCTTGATCGACTCGACGTATTCAATATTTTCCTTGTGTGGATTGGTGTCATCGAAACGCAGGTTGCAGGTACCATGGTAATCATCGGCAATACCGAAATTCAGGCAGATCGACTTCGCGTGACCGATATGCAGGTAGCCATTCGGCTCCGGCGGAAACCGCGTGGCAACCTTGCCGCCATGCCTGTTAGCCTTAACATCGCTGTCGATGATATGGCGTATAAAGTTACCCGCTGTGACTGCTGTTTCATCACTCATGTTGCGTTCTCATTCGCCCGGTTGTTTATGTACACAAGCGCCCTGTCAATACGGCGCAGACAGGCCGATCTACCGACCAGTTTAAGGGTGGCATCGATGCCGGGAGATGCAGCCCTGCCAACCACGGCCACACGCAATGGCTGCGCAACCTTGCCCATATTCAAATCCAGCCGGGTCGCCACATCGATAACCACCTGGTGCAGTTTATCCGCCTCCCAGTCATCCAGTACAGCAAGCCGCTCACGGACCTGCTGCAGTGGTTCACGGGCCACCAACTTCAGGTGTTTCCTCGCCGCCTTCACCTCAAAGTCTTCATAATCCTGGTAAAAGAAGGTGCTGATCTCTGCCATTTCTACCAGCGTCCTGGCGCGTTCCTGCTGTTCACGGACCACTTCGACAAGATCCGGACCGGTTGCAGGATCAATACCCAGATCACCCAAATGCGGACTTAACAGTCGAGCAATTCTTGCAGGATCCGCGTTCTTGATATAGTGCTGATTAATCCAGAGCAATTTCTCTGTATTGAAAGCCGATGCTGCCTTGTTGACGTCCCTGATGTCAAAATACTCGACCATCTGGTCGAGTGTAAAAAGCTCTTCATCACCATGTGACCATCCGAGGCGTACCAGGTAATTCAGCAGTGCCTCGGGCAAGATACCCTGATTACGGTACTCCATGACATTGACGGCACCATGACGCTTGGACAGGCGTGACCCATCATCCCCAAGGATCATCGGTACATGGGCATAGCGAGGCGGTTCCTTGCCCAGCGCTTTCAGAATGTTTACCTGGCGTGGCGTGTTATTGACATGGTCATCCCCGCGGATGACATCAGTAATCCCCATGTCCAGATCATCCACCACCACTGTCAGGTTATAGGTCGGTGACCCATCGGTTCGGCGGATGATCAGGTCATCCAGTTCATCATTCTGAAAAACGATTTTCCCGCGTACCTGGTCATCGATGACGACGCTGCCCTCGGGTGGGTTACGAAAGCGGATGACATGCGGCTCACCTGCATCAACTGACTGGTTGCGACAATGTCCATCATAACGTGGCTTCTGCTTGCGCTGCATCTGACCCTCGCGCAACGCTTCGAGGCGTTCCCTGGAGCAATTACATCGATAGGCCAGGTTCTGTTGCAGCAATTCATCAATCACTTCATTGTAACGATCAAACCGACTGGTCTGGTAAAAAGGACCTTCATCATAATCCAGCCCCAGCCAGGTCATCGCTTCCAGGATGGCGTTAATGGATTCCGCCGTCGAGCGCTGCAGGTCTGTATCCTCAATACGCAGCACATACTTGCCCCCGTGCTTGCGGGCATGCAGCCACGAAAACAAGGCGGTACGTGCACCGCCGACATGCAAATAGCCCGTCGGGCTGGGCGCGAAGCGTGTTTTTATGCTCATCAGGTCAACCACTCGATAACAAGGAGGAAGATTCTATCTCATGCGCCGGTGAACGGGTATCAGGCAATACCCGGGCTCGACTCATGACCCCCGGGGGTAATCAGGGAACTGAGAGCATAACGTAATTTATTCTGGTCCACAGGCTTTAGCAGACACCGGGAAACACCCAGCTGATCACATTTCTCATAGATCTCTGCGGTCGCATCACCGGTCACAACGATGATCGGTATTGTCTTGTCTTGCGAATTTCGCGCCTTGTACAATTCAATCACATCAAAACCGGACATACCCGGCATCTGGATATCCAGAACCAGCAGGTCATACGCGCCAATGCGCAGTTTTTCCAGTGCCATCGGGCCGGATGAAGCGAAATCCGACTCGATACCCATATCATCCAACATCGCTTTCATCACATGGCGATTCAATCTGCAATCATCTGTTACCAGCACGTTCAAACTTTCGCCGTTCTTCAGATAACGTGCAAGATCTTCCTTTAGATTATTCTTTGTACGCGTGTCCAGCATCCTGGCGGCATAGCAAAGTACATTTTCGATATGCTCAAAGCTGTGAATTACGAGGTGAAATCCTGCATGGAGACAGTTATCACGTTTATGTTTGTCTTCCTGAAACGCTATCAGGCAGGCCCCGGCTTTAAGCCCCAGATGCGTAATTTTATCAAGTTCTTCTTGCGTTAAAGACTGGCAATCCACGATGACGCCGCATTCAGCCATCACAACACCCGAATTTTCCAGATCTTCCCAGTGATAAAACATTCTCACGTCAGGCAAGGCAGCAAGCAATGTGCTGTGCAACGCCCTGGTACTGATTACACAGCACCCTGGTTGCACACGATCGGGCACCCCGGTTGCGTACTGACCGTCGGGCACCTCACGCAAGGGGATACGGAACCAGAATCGACTTCCCTTGTTTTCCACACTGTCAATTCCGATCTGCCCGCCCATCAAATCAACAAGGCGTTTTGCAATTGACGTTCCAAGACCGGTTCCCCCGTATCGTCGTTGCACAGAGTCATCCGCCTGCCGGAACCGCTCAAAAATGCGGGCTTGCATGGCTGCAGGTATCCCAATGCCCGTATCGATCACCTCAAACAGGATTTGTTCACCATGTTCTTCAGACTGAAACTTGCTTACTCTAATCTTTATCTCGCCAGCAGACGTGAATTTGACTGCATTCCCGACAAGATTCACGAGGATCTGCCGCAAACGGTCCACATCACCACAGACATTGGGCGACAAGGCGACATCCATATCCGTGATATACCTGACACCGCCCTGCTCTGCCTGCAGCGAGAACATTCCTTCGACCGAGTGAACCAGTCCGTATAGGTTAAAAGCCTCATTTTCTATCTGTACATGACCTGATTCTATTCTGGAGAAGTCCAGCACTCCCTCGACGAGCGACATGAGACTCGCAGAGGCGTCTTTTATATTCCTTGTTAATTGCGCCCGTCTGATTCCATCCGTCTCCCTGTCCAGTAAATCACTGAAGCCCACTACTGCATTCAACGGTGTCCTGATTTCATGGCTGACATTTGCCAGAAACCGGGTTTTTTCCTTGTTGGCCTGAACGGCAAAGTCTTTTGCTTCCTGCAATCGCTTAAGCATTATCGCAACATACATTGGAATAATTGATAGAAGCATCACACCCGCAATCGAGAGGAGATATTCTTCACGCCAGTACGGCGTAAACAGACACATTGTTATAAATCCACAGTGATAGGCCGGCACAAAGAATTAACTCTATATGCCCGTATCTGAACCCATTCCCAACAGTCAACCACACATAGAAAACAAAGAACGGTACACCGTATTCGCCAAAGGTATGCATCACAATACTTGTTACAAGTATATCGATAACCATATATACACTATGCCGCCATTTTTGACCTTCCGGGCGAAGGTACACGTGCAATATTGATACGATTGAAAAAATCACATAAAAATAACCAAGCGTCACAACTGGGGTCAGGTATCCTTCGTCAAATACTCCCCAGTAATTAATACCAATCCCGTACACCGTACCAATAAGGACCAGAAGCAAACGCAATAATGTTTGCTCCAATTCAACATTCATACTGACCCCAAATAGCGACTGCCTATTACCAGCCATAAACCATTTTCTCCGACATAAAACAAAGTTCCGGATACTAACATAACACACCAGATTCGGCGGTTATTAATTGCCTGATCCAGCCTCTCCCCTAAGCACCACCCTTGCCAATATTACTGTATATATTTACAGTATATCAACCCCTCGACCACCCACCTTCCAGGAAAGCATTATGCCGTCTATCATTCACACGCCTGCAGTCTGGCCACGTGCTATCGCACTGGTGGACATGAATGCCTTTTTTGCATCCATTGAACAGCGTGACCAGAGCGAATGGCGCGGCCGGCCGGTCGCAGTCACTAATGGCCTGCAAGGCAGTTGCATAATCACCTGCTCGTACGAGGCCCGTGCCTACGGCATCAAGACCGGTATGCGTCTGAAGCAGGCGCGCCAGTTGTGCCCGGAACTGATCCAGTGCCCGGCACGCCCGGAACGCTATGCGGCAACATCAACCGCGATTATGGACGCATTACAGGACATCACACCAGACATCGAGGTGTTCTCGGTGGACGAGGCCTTTCTGGATGTCACACATTGCCAGCGCCTGCTGGGTACGCCACCACAGATTGCCTGGCTGGCAAAACAAAAAGTATTCGAGTCCTCGGGCATTCTTTGTTCGATTGGTATCAGTGGCGACAAGACCACGGCAAAATTTGCCGCCAAACTGGACAAGCCGGATGGCCTCACCGTGATTCCGCCATGGGAGGCCGCGGAACGCCTGCGTGATGTGCCGGTGAGCGAGCTGTGCGGCATCGCAGAAGGTATCGGCCGCTTCCTCGCCGGGCACGGGGTGTACACCTGCGGCGAGGTGAAAAAACTGCCCATCAGCGTCCTGGCACGGCGTTTTGGCAACCCGGGACGGCGCATCTGGTATATGTGCCAGGGACAGGACCCTGCGGCCCTGCAACAGGATGTGCCGGCACCCAAATCGATCGGCCATGGCAAGGTCGTACCGCCCGATACCCACGATACCGATGTGCTGCTGACCTACCTTATGCATATGAGCGAGAAGGTCGGCACGCGGCTGCGACGCCACCACCTGCAGGCACGGACTTTTTCAATAGGCCTGCGTACTACTGAAGGCTGGGCGGGCGACAAGTTGCAATGCGCCCTCCCGACCAACGATGGCCAGCAGATTATGGCGTTGTGCCGTCGCGTGATCGATGAAATATGGCAGGGGCAAGGCGTACACCAGGTCCAGGTCACCGCGCTGGACCCCGTTGACAGCGGCAGCCAACTGGAATTATTTGCCGCCATGGACGATACCCAGAACGAAGTGAACGCCGTCATGGATGCGGTTAACCGGCGTTACGGAGAACTCGCGCTCGCTCCCGCACGACTACTCAAACGCTCCAGCATGCCGAACGTGATTGCCCCGTCATGGAAGCCCTTCGGGCATCGGCAAACCATCTGAGAACACCATGTGCGGCGGCGTCTATTACTCGATCAATGACCAGGACCCGTAAAAATTCGTAGCGGCAGCACCATCACCCTCGCATGGGGACGCCGTCACAAACAGGCAGGCACACTGCCGCTTGGCGGCTGGGCTCGCCTTGATAGCATCTATGCCGGACGCTGGGACCGCTGGTTTCCTGTAGCAGTCAAGATACCCGTGAAAAGTTTTATGGAAAAAGACCTCGAAGGCCACGGCCATTGGTACGACCTGACCAGGGGACAATGGATCCAGGGTCTGGTGGCCCGGCACCGGCAAGAACGCCGCGTATATGTCGTCACCATAGAACCGGAACTGGCAGAGGCCATACATGACCGCTGGCCACGTATCATGAGCGGTTAAAATTTGGTGCCCGGGGCCGGAATCGAACCGGCACGGCCGTTAAGCCGAGGGATTTTAAGTCCCTTGCGTCTACCAATTTCGCCACCCGGGCCAAACAACGCATGGGAATTCTACAGTGGGAAATTAGAGAAGTAGAGAAGAAAATGGAGGCTGAGGCCGGAATCGAACCGGCGTCCACGGCTTTGCAGGCCGCTGCATAACCACTCTGCCACCCAGCCATTGGGCACGGGCATGAATTACTGCCCTGATAATAAAAACCCCGGCACTTAACCGGGGTTCTGACACCTTAAAATATGGAGCGGGAAACGAGATTCGAACTCGCGACCCCAACCTTGGCAAGGTTGTGCTCTACCAGCTGAGCTATTCCCGCAGATTGCAGACCGCCATTTTATAGACTGGCCGTGGGGTGTCAAGCACCATCCTCGGGCGGGTTTTCTGTTTTCCCGGACAACAGGGGCCAGGCAGCATGCAGGTAGACGAGCATTGACCACAGGGTCAGGACGGCGGCAATGTAGAGCAAGATCAGGCCCACGGTGTGGGTCGGGAGACCCGCCACAGGGATCTTGTAGAGCAGCAGCAAGATCGCGATCATCTGAATGGTAGTCTTGAGTTTGCCGATAATGGAGACCGCCACTTTGGTGCGCGCGCCGATTTCCGCCATCCACTCGCGCAAGGCTGAAATCGCAATCTCCCGACCAATGATGATGGCCGCCGGTATGGCAAACAGCGGGTAGGGATTGTCCTGCACAAGCAATACCAGCGCAACGGCGACCATGAGCTTGTCGGCAACAGGATCCAGAAAGGCGCCAAATGGCGATGATTGATTCAGGCGCCGCGCAAGGTAACCATCCAGCAGGTCGGTTAATGCCGCAATTCCGAAAATTGCGGCACTGACCTGGTAGGTCCAATCGGCCGGTAGATAAAAGACAATAACCAGCACCGGTATCAGAATAATACGGATTAATGTCAGTATATTCGGTATCGTCCAGCTCATTTGTTATTCATCCTGTTCCTATTCACCATGAAACGCGTCATAGATCTGCTGTGCGAGCCGGCGATCAATCCCCTTGATACTGGCGAGATCATCAACGCCTGCCCTGGCAACCTCTCGGAGACCGCCTAATTGCTGCAGTAGTTGCTGGCGCCGCTTCGGTCCAACACCGGGTATTTGTTCCAGCGACGAGGTACGCCGGGTCTTCGCGCGACGTTGTCGATGACCGGTAATCGCAAACCGGTGCGCCTCATCCCTGACTTGCTGGATCAGGTGTAATGCCGGTGAATCAGCCGTCAGGGTTACAGCATCCAAACGGCCGGGAATGTGCAGTGTTTCCAGTCCCGGCTTCCTTCCCGGCCCCTTGGCAACCCCGATAATACGCACTTCGGTGACCTGTAATTCATCGAGCGCCTTGCAGGCTGAAGACACCTGTCCCTTGCCGCCGTCGATAAACAGTATATCCGGCAGCTTGCCTTCGCCTTTCTTCAGACGAGTATACCGTCGTGTCAACGCCTGCTCCATAGCGCCGTAGTCATCGCCCGCCTGAATATCCCGGATATTAAAGCGACGATAATCCGATCTCAAAGGACCTTCCAGCCCAAAGACGACACACGAAGCCACCGTGGACTCACCACTGGTATGGCTGATGTCAAAACATTCTATTCGTTCCGGTGTTTCATCCAGGCCCAGCGCTGCCGTGAGTGACCGCAACCGCCCCGAGAAGCCCTTGCGCGTATTGATATGCGCAGCCAGTGCAAGCCCGGCATTGTTCAGCGCCATCTTTATCCACTGGGCACGGTCGCCACGCACATTCGAACGCAATGCCACGCGGTGACCGGCATGGGCACTTAACGCCTCGGCGATCAACTCACTCCCTTGCAGCGCATGGCTCAGGAGCAACTCTGAGGGCACGTCTTTTCCCAGATAATACTGTGGCAGAAATGCCGACAACACATCGGGCTCAGCGGTTTCCAGCGGCACCTTCGGGAAAAATACTGCATTACCCAGGTTGCGCCCGCCGCGCACATAAAACACCTGCACACAAGCACTGCCCTTATCGGCCAGGCACGCCACGATGTCGACGTCGCCGCGTTCATTACTGATATATTGCCTTTCCTGAACACGACGAAGACTGGCAATCTGGTCCCGATAAACGGCGGCCTGCTCGTAATCCTGTGCGACAGACGCTGCGTCCATGTCCTTAACCAGCCCGTCGACGACCTGGCTGCTGCGGCCCTCGAGAAACATCACCGTGTGTGCAACGTCAGCTGCGTACTGTTCCCTGGCAATCAGGCCGACACAGGGAGCGGTGCAACGCTTTATCTGGTACTGCAGACAGGGACGGCTGCGATTGCTGAAAAAACTGTCCTCGCACTGGCGCACCCTGAACAGTTTCTGCAACAAATGCAGACTCTCGCGCACAGCACCGGCACTCGGGTAGGGACCGAAATAGCGCCCCTTCCTGCGCCGTGCACCACGGTGCAGACAAAGCCGCGGGAAATCCTGATGTGTCGAAAGGTAGATATACGGATAGCTTTTATCATCACGCAGCAGCACGTTATAACGCGGCCTGAGCTGCTTGATCAGATTACTCTCCAGCAGCAGCGCCTCGACTTCCGTACGGGTAACCGTGACTTCGACGTTGACGATCTGATCGACCAGCACGCGTGTCTTGGCACTCAGTCCGGTGCGTCTGAAATAACTCGATACCCGTTTCCTGAGGTTACCGGCCTTGCCGACATAGAGGACCTTGCCTTCATCATCCAGCATCCGGTAAACACCCGGCCGCGTGGTCAGGGTCTTCAGGAACGCCCTGGAATCAAAGGGTACAGACTTTGCCGCCGTCACCGCTTAACCAGCACCCGCCGCAGAGCCCTTGCCATTCATAATCTGCCTCACAAGCCTGAATACATCCGCGAACATTTCCGGGGTCAGGCGGCGTGTCTGGGTGTTGTAGCGACTGCAATGATAGGAATCGACCAGGCAGAAGTCATCAGCCATACGATGAACGTGCGCATGCCCGAAAGGATAGGCCGACAGACGCAGCTCCAGTGCCCGTATCACGGCGTCATGCGCGATCTTGCCCAGCGCGAGTACCACTGCGAGACCCTGCAGGTCGTCCAGTTCAGCGCATAAATAGTGGTTGCAGCGTTTGACTTCATCCAGTTGCGGCTTGTTTTGCGGGGGCAGGCACTTCACTGCATTCGTTATGCGACAACCGCCAAGTTGCAAACCATCGTCGCGGGAAACTGACACCGGCGCGGTACTGAAGCCGTAATCGTAAAGCGTCTGGTACAACAGGATACCGGCGTAATCACCGGTAAAGGGGCGACCGCTGGCGTTGGCGCCATGCATTCCCGGCGCCAGCCCGACGATCAGCAACTGCGCGTCAGGATCACCAAAGGGCGCGACCGGGCGCGCATGGTAGTCGGGATACTTGAGGGCGGTCTGATCGAGAAAATCGGCAAGTCGGGGACAATCTCTGCAATCGGGATTAAATTTCAACGAATTCTTCTGAGACATTCAGCACTTCGGCGCGTCCATTGTTCGGGTTCAGGGACAGTATTTCATGCACATTGGTATTGGCAATGTATAGGGTATCCTCGTGAAACGCCAGTCCAGCCGGCTCATCCAGACGGTGATCGCAGCTTGTGCTCGAAACATAGGTCGTACTTACACCTATTCTCTTGATTTTATTATTATATGTGTCCGTCACCCAGAGCATCTGGTGCGCCGGGTCCGCGACGATATCCAGTGGATACTGGAACCGGGCTGCTGCACCGGCACCGTCTTCGTCACCGAACTCAAACAGACCTTCACCCACAATGGTGCTGACAATGCCGCTGTCCAGATCAATTTCCCGCACCGCCGAGGAACCGGCATCGACGCAGTACAGGCGATTTTGCAGCAGCGTCAGGCCGCTGGGTTGCGAGAATGCGGCACTACCGGACGGCCCGTCCTGAAGATCTTCATAACCACTGCCGGTGAACACCTCAATGGTATTGGCGATTAATGACAGGCGCCAGATCTGATGCGACCCCGCCATGGCGATGTAAAGTTTGCCGTTCTTGAAGACGACGTCAGTGGGAGAACTCATGCTGACGGTTAACGGGGTACCGGGTATGTCGACGGACACAGTCGTGCCGGCACTGCCGGTACCTGCAATCGTTACCACCTCATTAGTACGTACGTGGATACGACGAATGGCATGATTACCGGTATCCGCGACGTAAAGAAATTCGTCCACCAGCGCCATTCCCTGTGGATTATCAAAGGCCGCCTCCGAGCCATGTCCGTCGATAAAGCCCGCACCAGCACTGCCATACTGGTGCATTACCTGCCCCCTCGAAGACAACACCAAAATCCGGTTGTGTCCGCTGTCGGCGACATAGAACCTGTCCTGTGTTGCGACAATCCTTCCGGGGAACAACAGCACACTGGGAGCTTCCCGTGTCGGATGCACCGAAAAAGACAGTTTCCGGTTTTCCTTCTGGTCAGTGTTGCGGTTGAGCTGATATTGAATAATCAATTCCAGTTGCGATTTTTTTCCATCACCTGTCATGGCCCCGAGGATACAGCCTTCAGTATCGACCAGGACCTGCGTTGGCCAGAACTTCGTGCCATACATCTTCCACAGCTTCAGGTCGGGGTCGTGGACAACCGGATGGTTGATATGCAGCCTGTTGATCGCCTTCAGTACGTGTGAACGTCTTTTCTCGGCCGTGAACTTGGGCGAATGCACGCTGATGACAACCAGTTCGTTGCGGTATCTTCTGCGCAACGCATTGAGTTCCTGGAGCACATGCTGGCAATGTATCGAGGAGAACGTGCCAAAATCAATCAGCACGACCCGGCCGGCCTGGTCAGCAAGTCTGACAGGATCCTGTACATTGAACCACTCGAGCCCCGCTGGAAACTCAGGCGCACGACTCTTCGTAGCCGACATTACATTCTCCCGGTATTGACCTGCATTCAGATGCGACTAAAACATAAAGCGCATTCGGCAATATCATGCCACAACATGGAGATATTACCCTGATGAAGGTCTCAATTCACCGGAAAATGGCTGAATAGCGGCAAGCGTCAGAAAACCGATACCCGCCGGCCGGGTAGCTCATACGGGTATCAGTGAACAATATTCTCCTTGATCAACCCGTGCCTGATCGCATAGCGTGTCAGTTCGACATCATTATCGACACCGAGCTTGTCAAACAGGCGCCCGCGGTAGGTACTGGTCGTTTTCGGACTCAGGCAAAGTTTTTCGGATATTTCCCGGTTCGACTCGCCCCTTACTACCATCAGCATGACCTGGACTTCACGCTGTGTCAGTTCATCCATCAGCGACTTGCCGCGTTTGTTGACCAGTGACAAGGCCAGCTTCTGGGCCACACCGGGGGTTATATATTGATTGCCCGAGTAGACTGACTGGATCGCCACGATAATCTCGTCTATATCACACCCCTTGGTGATATAACCGGCAGCACCCGCCTCCAGCAAGCGTGCCGGGAACGGATCATCATCGTGAATCGTCACGGCGATGACCTTCATGCCAGGAGACACCTGGGTAATCTTGCGGGTTGCCTCCAGGCCGCCAATGCCCGGCATGCTGATATCCATCAGGATGACATCAGGTGCCTGCTTGCGTACCTGACTGATCGCCTGCTCGCCATCAGGCGCCTCCGCAATCACCTTGATACCCTGGGTATCATCCAGTAACCGTCGTATCCCCTTGCGCACCAGATCATGATCATCCACCAGCATCACGTTAATCATAATAGCCCCCCTTGGTTTTAGTTAGCCTTCCATTAACATCACATCAATTCTTGTGGGGCGAGAGGCTAGCACTGTAAACAGGGCAGGACAATGGCATTTGTCCTACAGAGAAGCGGGCATAAAGCGTGCATTCCGGGAGCCGCCACGCGGGTGCAAAAAGCGCGTCGAGCAATCACTGTTTAATCAGCAGCGGCCTGTTTGTTTTTCATTCCGAACCAGCTGAGTTTCTCATGCAGACTGACCACCTCGCCAACGATGATAATGGTCGGCGGCTTCAACGTTTCGCGTTCGGCCAGGTCCTGCATGGAACCGAGGGTTTCAATATAAACGCGCTGGTCGCACGTAGTGCCCTGCTGCACCAGTGCCACGGGGGTCGTTTCCGGCAGGCCGTGTGCGACCAGTTCCCGGCCAATCGCGGGTATACTGTGCAGACCCATGTAAAAAACAATCGTCTGTGCCGGCTTGGCGAGTCTTTCCCAGTCAAGATCAACACTGCCATCCTTGAGATGGCCGGTCACAAATATACAGGACTGCGCATAGTCGCGGTGCGTCAGCGGAATACCGGCATAGGAAGCACAGCCGGAGGCAGCAGTAATTCCAGGGACCACCTGAAACGGTATGCCCTCCCCGGCCAGCGTTTCGATCTCTTCACCACCGCGGCCAAAGATGAAAGGATCGCCGCCTTTCAGGCGCAGTACACGCTTGCCTTCCTTTGCCAGTCGTACCAGCAGCTGGTTAATAGTCTCCTGGCTCAAGGTGTGCTGGTCGCGCGCCTTGCCGGCATAGATTATCTCGGCGTCACGACGCACCATGTCAAGCACCGGTTCGGACACCAGCCGGTCATAGACCACCACATCGGCCTGCTGCATCAAGCGCAACGCCCTGAAGGTGATCAGATCCGGATCACCGGGTCCGGCACCCACCAGGTAGACTTCGCCCGGGTCATTATAGTGCGCATCGGTATCATCGATCGCCTCCTCTAATGCAATACGCGCCTTTTCCTCGTGCCCCGCAAACAGCAACTCGGCTACGCGTCCCTGCAGTATATTCTCCCAGAAGTAGCGTCGTTGATCCGGCACCGTGAAACGCTGCTTGACACGGTCGCGGTAATCATCGACCAGCTGGGCCAGTCGCCCGTAGGCGGCAGGAATAAAACTCTCCAGCCGTGACCGTAACAGGCGCGCCAGCACCGGGGATGCGCCCCCTGTAGACACCGCTATCTGTACCGGCGAACGATCAATCATCGACGGCATGATAAAACTGCACAGATCAGGACTATCGACGGCGTTCACCGGGATACGCTGTGCATTGGCCAGCTCCGATATTCTGCGATTGACCGCTTTCGCATCGGTGGCAGCAATCACCAGCACACAGTCATGAAGGTCTTCATCCTGAAATTCACGCGCCACATGAGTCATGGCGCCCTGCTCCAGCAGCGCACGCAATTCGTCACACAATTGCGGGGATACGATCGTAATACGTGCACCCGCCCGCATCAGCAACGTCACCTTGCGCGTAGCTACCTTGCCCCCCCCCGCCACCAGGCATTTACGGTCTTCAACTTTCAGGAATATGGGCAGGTAATCCATGTGCTTTTCTCTTAATCAGTTACGAGTAATGGTTCCAGCTCACCACGGGCATCCAGTTCCGCCAGGTCATCAAAACCGCCAATGTGGCGGTCACCGATAAAAATCTGCGGCACCGTTCTGCGACCGGTCAGCTCGAACAGGTCCGTGAATCCGTGCGGCTCGTAATCAAGCGATATCTTGTCAAGATCATCCACACCCTTTGATTTCAGCAACATTTCCGCCCGTACACAGTAGGGGCAAAACGCAGTGCAGTACATTCGAACATGAGCCATTGTGATTCTTCAGTCAGGGCAATTTCAGAATATTAATCTGTTCATGAATCGGTTCCGTCAGCGGCTTCAGTTTCTTGCGCATCACAGTCCCGATCGCATCGGTTCTCGAGAACACCGGGTTCAGCACGGCTTCGCCCAGCAGGGCAAGCACCAGCATGGCGCGCACATGGTGTGCGCTATCCTGGCATACCTGAAGCAGGCATTGCAGGGATTGGCTCGCCTCGCCGCCGGCATCCACTTCACCGCCCATCATCGCTTCCGCCATGCGCACTATATCCTCAATGACATCGAGTTTGTACTTGCCAAGCGACAGTGCGGCAGCATGCTGATCAAGTGCATGCATCAGTTCCACCATGACATCCTGATTCAAGGGTTTCTTCAGCACGGCTTCGACGCTGGTCAGATACGACTGTCCCGCAGGGCTCAATAACCGGCACAGCTGTCTCGCAAACGGATTCCCCTCCTCCAGCAAGGCGGTCAGCTGCTGACAGCTCGAGACCCACGCCGGGTTGGCGTCCTGCTGATCGGGCAACTCATCCGGGGTTGCCTGCAGGAAACCGACAAAATAGGCATTTTTATGCTTGCCCTTTTGCCACAGCCTCATGCGCTCAGCCGCATCAATCAGTCCCTCCTGCAGTACCAGCCTGACGGATGTGATCTGGTTGCAGGCTTCTTCCTCAAATGGCAGAAACTCGACAAGAAACTCCGCAAGTATCGGCCCCATCTTTCCCTGGAGGACCGCTTCCTGTCGCAACATGCAACGCGCATTTTCCGATGTCTGCGATGCCCACCAGGCGCGCCGTGCCAGTTCGTCGGTGATACCCGGTGCATTTACCACGGCCACCACGGCTTCCGGCTCACCCAGTTTCAAGAGTGACTCCAGGGTTTCGTCCCGTGCCTGGCCCATGCGGGTCCAGCGCTTCAGGTACACCGGGTATCCACCGGGTGAACCGAGCACATGACTGGACAGTGTTTCGCGCACATGGCGCAGGTAGGATTCATCTCGGCAGTTGGGATTCAGCTGCACCCTTGCCTCGCCTTTGCCAGACAGTGCATGGATGGTCATGCGTGACTCATCAATGCGTATCGCCTCGACCGGGCCCGCCAGCAAGACGTTTATGCGCAGTGCATCTTCCGGCGTCAGCTCCATGGACCGATCAGCAGTCACCGGGATAGAGACCGGGGCTCAAAGATCAAAGCCCGCCTCGGCATAGAGACGCTTTGCCTCTTCCGGGTCTTTTTCCACACCGTTGCCTTCTTCATACATCATCGCCAGCGTGGTCAGGGAGCCTGCCAGTCCCTGGTCGGCGGCCTTGCGAAACCATAATGCCGCTTCCGCACCATCCTTCTCCACGCACTCGCCCATGAGGTACATGAACCCCAGACCATGCTGCGCGATGGCATAACCCTGTTCCGCGGCCGCCTTCATCATTCCGAAGGCACGCGCATCATTGCGGACCACACCAAGACCGTTCTGGCACATAATCGCGACCCGGTGCTGGGCATCGGCATCACCGGCCTCAGCCAGCGGGTAGAGAAATTGCATCGCCTGTGAAAAATTCTTCGCCTCGAACGCGGCGACTCCACTGCTATAATTCGGATCATTGAGTTTCACGCTCATAAATTGGCCTCATCCCTTAAATTTTCCGTCAGCCCGGTCCCGCAGCTGTTCAACAGCAGCGTACACTACCCACCCGGTCCCTGGCATCGAATACCCATTAAGAGAGAATATGACGGATTTTCATACGGATACAGTGAGCATCGCAGACATGAATAACTCTCTCTATAGGGATATTCGGGCTAAAAATGCGCTCCTGTATACTGGCGCCCCAATGCACTAACTCTAATCGAAACAATGGACTAGCAAGCATCCATGGCGACACAGATGCTCGGCGACAAGGCCACCGGGCAATATCGAATGGCCCACGAACAACCCCTTTTAACCGCTATTGAAATTCAGACTGTACTGAGGAGAAGGCAATGAACCAGGAATACTATGATGCAGTAACCAAGATGGAAGACATGGGCGTGGACGCAGAGTACGTCCAGGGCTGGCAAGGTGGTTACCTGCTGAACCCGGAGCGTGAAGAACAACGTGTTAACGAGGCCTATTCGGCGGGGTATGAAGACGGCAAGGCCCATAACATGGATAACTTCGGCAACTGGAAGAAGTAATTATTTCAGCCGGTAAAAAAGGGCGGGATCACCCGCCTTTTTTTATGCCCGGCTACTCAGGTTTGCCTGCTGTTGTGGCTGTAGAGTTTGCGTGCTTCCAGCCCCATTTGTGCCAGACAGCCAATGGTTTCACTCAGGGAAAGGGCCGTTTCCGTAACACGGGAAGCGGGCAGTATATGCACCTGCCCAATGGTGACCATCGGCGATGAAGGCACATACACCATATGCCGGCCATCCGGGAGTTCGTCAACACGCACGCCAAGCACCCGGCTATCCGAATCGTACAGGTTAACCTCGACAACCGGATAATCCGCGTCCTCGATCCCCGCAAAGCGCTGTGTCAGCCCGCGCAGGGTTGTATACATCGGTATGCGTGCAAACACCTTCTCTTCAAGCCAGTCCTTTGCCGTTCGCCCCCAGAAGGTACTGAGCAAAAAACCTGCGGGGCAAAGGGCAGATCGGAGGTTAGCGGTCTGGTAACTTCAATCAGGGTAGTAACCGCGTCTCCGACAAAAAACGCCAGTATGGCGAGGGGGACAATGACCACCAGACCACCGATCACGGTGGTCTTTACGAACTGAATAAATTTTTTCATGATCAGCCTGCTAAACGATTCAATAATCTCTTATGGCATCAGCGTCGGCATCAGGACGCGATGTTTCTGACTGT
>CAMYIO010000072.1:10953-20969 GCA_947258515.1 uncultured Ectothiorhodospiraceae bacterium | reverse complement strand
GGCGTATTTATCCTGAAGTCATTGTAGGAGCGCCGTCCCCGGCGCGATTGTGTTTTTGTTATACACCGAATCGCGCCGGGGACGGCGCTCCTACAATGACTTCAGGATAAATACGCCCGCAAGCGCCGCACACCTTCCTGCAAATTTTCCAGCGACGTCGTATAGGCAAAACGCACGTGCGTTTCAGGCTGGTGGGTACCAAAATCGATCCCGGGTGTAATGGCCACGCCCGCCTCCTCCAGCAACCGTGACGTAAAACTGTAACTGTCGCCGGTCAAACGACGGCAATTGGCGTACAGGTAAAAGGCACCCTCCGGGATTACCGGTATTTCAAAACCAAGATCACGCAAAGCGGGTAACAGATAATCACGGCGCTGCCGGAATTCGAAACGCCGCGACTCAAGGATGCTGATAGTCTCCTCGTCAAACGCCACCAGGGCGGCATGCTGAGAGACCGTCGGGGCCGCCAGGAACAGGTTCTGCGCCAGCTTGTCGATGTCAGACACGCAGGCATCAGGGGCAACCAGCCAGCCCAGTCGCCAGCCGGTCATGCCAAAATACTTGGAAAAGCTGTTCACCACGAATATTTCATCCGAGATGCTCAGCGCCGTGGTGACCTGTTCGCCATAGACCAGCCCGTGGTAGATCTCATCAACAATCAGGCTGCCACCGCGGGCCGCCGCAAGGGCATGGAATTCACGCAGGACATGCTCTCCCAGCAGTGTACCGGTCGGGTTTGATGGCGAGGCCACCAGCAAGGCGGTAACCGCCTCTGTCCAGTGCTCACGCACCTGTTGTGGCGTCGGCTGATAGGCAGAGGCGGCTGTTACCGGGATACCCAGTGGTTGGCCGTTCAACAGGTATACGAAATTACGGTTACAGGGATATCCCGGATCGGCCATCAATACCCTGTCACCGGGATTCACCAGCACCGCCATGACCAGTTGCAATGCCGCCGAGGCGCCGGGCGTAATGACAATCCGCCGTGGCTCGACTTTAACGTCGTAACGTTGCTGGTAAAACCCAGCGATGCGCTCGCGCAGCGCCAGCAGACCCACCGCCGGGGTGTAATGTGTGTAGCCGTCCTGCAGGGCCCTGATACCCGCGTCGATCACCGGCCGTGGCGTTATGAAATCCGGCTCACCGATTTCCATGTGAACAATCGAACGACCGGCCGCTTCCAGTTCGCGCGCGCGTGCCAGCAGTGCCATGACATGAAACGGCTGGATCTGCTGCATGCGCTCGGCCCGTTTCATGTTCAGGTTTCCTGGCAAAGAGCATGCAAGCGGCGCAGATACCCGGTATCGACAAAGGGTCCGGGCTGCAAACATCCCTGCAACATATGACAGGGATTGTCCGGCTCACCGAGGTGATCCAGCACCACGGCAGCACCGGAAAAATTGTGCCTGTCTGTGTACTGGTTCACAGTGACCAGCACATCCACACCGGCCGCAAGCGCAGACTTCAAACCATTTTCGGAATCTTCAAGCGCAAAACATTGTCCGGCAGACAAGCCCAATTTTGACAGGGCATAGTGATAGATATCAGGTGCCGGTTTTTTATGCGGCACGATACTGCCGGCCGCAACCACATCAAACCAGTCGTCCTCGTGCTCACCGAAACTGTGTTTGAATAATGCACTGACGTTTGCCGGCGTTGTCGTCGTCACAATGGCCAGGCGTAAACCCTTATCACGCGCCTCCCTGATCAGGCGATCAACACCGGGGCGCAACGGTACCCGTCCCGTGCTCATCATTGAGATATAGATTGCGGTTTTGCTGGCATGCAGCCCGGCAATGTACTCATCCAGATGCGGCGGCAATTGTGACTCCAGATGCTGTTGCCTGACGTAATGACGAATACGCTCCTTGCCACCGGTGACTAACAATAATTCGTGATAGCGTCCGGGACTCCATACCCAGTCCAGACCCGCCGCCTTGAAGGCCTCGTTGAATGCCTGGCGATGCACCTCCTCGGTATCTGCCAGTGTGCCGTCTACATCAAATAACAGTGCCTGTAATTCTGATTTCATTCTCTGCTCGTCTCCGTGCGGGATTCACTGGCGGATACAACGGCCGCCTCCTGGCGGAAATGACTCCGTTGGGTCAGCTTATTGTCCCGTGTTCCGTTCTTGACTAATAGTAAAAGTGGCGTATAAATAGCGCCCCTATAGCGATAACCCGCCGATAATAATACGCATAAATGCTGCGGGTAAACCGATTTTAGTCAATTCAAACAGCATGTTAAATCAGCCGAATCTGGAGATAGTCTAAATGGCGGCAACAAAGAAAACGGCAAAGGCCAAGGCAACGGTCAAGAAAAAGACCGTTGCGAAAAAGCAGGCAGCCAAAAAGGCTGCCGTGAAAAAAGCGGCACCGAAGAAGGCAGCAGTCAAGAAGGCAGCCGTTAAGAAAGCCGCACCGAAGAAGGCAGCAGTTAAGAAAGCCGCACCGAAGAAGGCGGTCACTAAAAAGGCAGCCACCAAAAAGGTAACCGCTAAAAAGGCGCTACCGAAGAAAGCAGCGGCCGCACGGAAAACCTCAAGAAAAACCGCCTCATCACAGATTGGACCTGTACCCGGTATCGCGCCCTACAAGGAAAACAAGGGCGAGGAGTACATGAATGACAAGCAGGTTGAGCACTTCAAGAATATCCTGCTGGCATGGAAACGTGACTTGATGGAGGAAGTGGACCGCACCGTGCATCACATGCAGGATGACGCGGCCAATTTCCCTGACCCGAATGACCGCGCCACCCAGGAGTCTGAATTCAGCATGGAATTACGTGCACGAGACCGGGAACGCAAGCTAATCAAGAAAATCGACGAATCCATCCGTCACCTTGACAATGATGAATTTGGTTACTGTGAGGCCTGTGGCGTTGAAATCGGTGTCAAACGCCTTGAAGCCCGGCCCACGGCAACACTGTGCATCGACTGCAAGATTCTTGACGAGATCCGGGAAAAACAGATGGGCTAATTACCTGATGCACTTTGACTGTACATTAATAGCCGGCAAATGCCGGCTTTTTTATTTCCCGAACTGACACGTCTATGACCCGATACCGCGGCCGCTTCGCCCCATCACCGACCGGGCCTTTGCACTTCGGCTCGCTGGTTGCGGCAACAGGCAGTTACCTGGATGCCCGTCACCAGCAGGGTGAATGGCTGCTGCGTATAGAAGACCTGGATCCACCTCGCGAGATTGCCGGCGCCAGTGACAGTATCATCAGGACACTGGAGCAACTCGGCATGACCTGGGACGGCCCGATCAGCTACCAGAGTCAACGTAGCCATGTCTATGAAGAAGCACTCGAGCAACTCCGGCAACAGGGCTATCTCTATGACTGTGGCTGCAGCCGCAGGGAAATTGCCGACAGCGCCGTGGTGACTGAAGCCGGTTCGGTTTACCCCGGCACCTGCCGCAATGGATTACCACCGGGACGCAGCCCCCGGTCCATGCGTGTGCGCGTGGATGCCGTTACCAGCCGCGTTCAGGATCGTCTGCAGGCACCCCTGCAGCAACAGCTGGCCACCGAGGTAGGTGACTTCATAGTCAGGCGTGCGGACCAGCTGTTTTCCTACCAGTTGGCCGTGGTGGTGGATGATGCTGCGCAGCAAATCAGTCATGTCGTGCGCGGCGCTGACTTGCTGGATTCAACGCCACGGCAGAACTACCTGCAACGCTTGCTGGGATTGTCGACACCGGCCTACCTGCATCTGCCGGTCGCAGTGGACAGCAAACTGGCCAAGCTCAGCAAACAAACCTTTGCTCAATCGGTGACGCCCGATGACAGGCACGGTGCCGTTATCGATGCACTACGATTCCTGCGTCAGGAATTACCGGATTCGCCGCACGATGCCAGCCGCGATGAACTCTGGCAATGGGCCATTGAGCATTGGGACATCACTGCCCTGCCGGCCTGCCGTACATTAACGGCACCCGCAGACTACGTGGCGCCATCATGAATTCACGGCTTTCATCTCTTGGCACAACTGGCTGTATGACTATAATCGACAAGCCTTCACACACCGTAACGAATCAACCACAAAGGGAATTCATCAATGTCTGACACCCGAATTTACGATATACCCGAAGAATTTGCGCGCAATGCCCTGCTCGATACAGCCCGCTACGAGGCCATGTACGAGCAGTCGGTTAATGATCCCGCCGGGTTCTGGGCCGAGCAGGCAGAAAAATTCCTCAGCTGGGACAAACACTGGGACACGGTCCTTGAATGGGATTACAGCAAGGGACTTATCCGCTGGTTTGAGGGTGGCCGGTTAAATGCCTGTTACAACTGCGTTGACCGGCATCTCGACACACGCGGCGACCAGGTTGCCCTGATCTGGGAGGGTGATGATCCTGCTAAAGATGACAAGATTACCTACCGGCAGCTGCATGAACACGTCTGCCGCATGGCCAATGTGCTCAAGTCGCGCAACGTCAGTAAAGGCGACCGGGTCTGTATCTACATGCCAATGATCCCGGAGGCGGTCTACGCCATGCTCGCCTGCGCGCG
Source organism: uncultured Ectothiorhodospiraceae bacterium (assembly GCA_947258515.1). GTDB lineage: Bacteria > Pseudomonadota > Gammaproteobacteria > UBA9214 > UBA9214 > UBA9214. The sequence continues at coordinate 16,448 of CAMYIO010000072.1, read as the reverse complement.
CATTGGCGCAGTACACTCGGTAGTCTTTGGCGGCTTCTCACCGGAGTCCATCAAGGACCGCATTCTGGACTCGGACTGCCACACGGTGATAACGGCCAATGAAGGTCTGCGCGGCGGCAGAACCGTGCCGCTGAAAGGCAATGTAGACAAGGCACTGCTATCCTGCCCGAATGTGCATACCGTGATCACGGTACGCCACACGTCGGGCGATATCGACTGGCAGGATGGCCGTGACATCTGGTATCACGACGCAGCGGCCGGCGTTTCCGCTGACTGCCCCGTTGAATCGATGGGTGCGGAAGATCCATTATTTATCCTCTATACCTCGGGATCGACCGGCAAACCCAAAGGGGTGTTGCACACCACCGGCGGCTACCTGTTGTATGCCGCCATCACACACAAATATGTATTCGATTATCACGATGGCGATGTCTACTGGTGTACCGCGGATGTCGGCTGGGTAACCGGGCATTCCTACATTGTTTACGGTCCATTATGTAATGGCGCCATCTCACTGGTGTTTGAAGGTGTTCCGACCTACCCTGACGCATCACGTTTCTGGCAGGTCTGTGACAAGCACAAGGTCAACACCTTCTATACAGCGCCTACCGCATTGCGATCCCTGATGCGCATGGGCGACGCCCCGGTGAAGAGTGCATCACGCGAGAGCCTGCGACTGCTCGGCACCGTCGGTGAACCCATAAACCCGGAGGCATGGGAATGGTATTACCACACGGTCGGTAACGCGCGTTGCCCGATCGTTGATACCTGGTGGCAGACCGAGACCGGTGGCCACATGATTGCACCGGTTCCCGGTGCGCTGAAGATGAAACCGGGCTCGGCCACGCGCCCCTTCTTCGGGGTACAGCCGGCTATCGTCGATGCCGAGGGCAATGTCCTCGAGGGCACAGCCGAGGGCAGCCTGGTCATAACACATCCCTGGCCGGGCCAGATGCGCACCGTTTACGGCGATCACAAGCGCTTTATAGACACCTACTTCAGCGCCTTCCCGGGGAAGTATTTCACCGGCGACGGTGCTCGTCGTGATGAAGACGGCGACTACTGGATCACCGGACGGGTCGATGATGTCCTGATCGTGTCGGGTCATAACCTCGGTACAGCAGAACTTGAAAGCGCACTGGTGTTGCATGAAGCCGTTGCCGAGGCGGCTATTGTCGGTTATCCGCACGACATCAAGGGCCAGGGTATCTATGCCTACGTGACGCTGGTCAACGGCGTCGAACCCAGCGATGATCTGCGCAGCGAACTGGTCAAGCATGTACGCAAGGAGATCGGTCCCATTGCAACACCGGACATCATCCAGTGGGCACCGGGGCTGCCAAAAACCCGCTCCGGCAAGATCATGCGCCGCATATTACGCAAGATTGCCGCCAATGAGGTCGACGCACTGGGCGATACCTCGACACTGGCAGACCCGGCAGTCGTCGATGATCTGATCAGGAACCGGGTAAGCCCCTGACCCGGTTACAGGGGGCATAACAGAAGCGATGATCACCCGCAGTGCCTTTCGCCCTGCGTGGTGGTTGCCGGGACCACATCTGCAGACGCTTTACCCTTCCCTGTTTCGCAAACGAAAAGCGCCAGCGCTGACACGTGAGCGTTTTGAGCTGGCGGACGGTGACTTCATCGACATCGACTGGACTCAACAGGCCGACGCTATGAGGGTGCTCATACTGCATGGCCTGGAGGGTTCACTCGAGTCACATTATACCGGTGGCCTGCTCTGCGCCCTTGAACGGGCTGGCTATAGCGCGGGCCTGATGTACTTCCGTGGCCGCAGTGGTGAACCGAACCGCCTGCCGCGCGGTTATCACTCGGGTGATACCGGTGACCTTGAAGAAATCATGCAGCGTCTCACGCGGCGCCACGGGAACTCGAAGATCGCCGTTGTGGGTTACTCGCTGGGAGGCAACGTACTCCTCAAGTGGCTGGGCGAAAAAGGTGATCGCGCAGGCGCTACCACCGCCATCGCCATTTCCGTGCCACTGGATCTGCACCTTGCAGCCCTGAAGCTTGGCAGCGGTCTGTCACGCATCTACCAGCGCCACCTGTTGAAAAAACTCAGACGTTCAGTGACAGAAAAGGCCGCGCTGCGCACCCCGCCATTTCCACTGGACGATCTGCATAAATTAAACACCTTTCATAAATTCGACAATGAAATCACCGCGCCACTGCACGGCTTCCGTGACGTCGACGATTACTACGCAAAATCCAGCAGCAAGCAGTTCCTTAAAAGCATCCGCATACCGACGCTGCTGTTGCAAGCCATTGACGACCCCTTCCTCCCTGCCAGTGCACTACCCGACAGTGACGCATTGAGCCCGTCAATCACACTGGAACTCTCGGCGCAGGGCGGGCATGTCGGTTTTATCAGTGGATCAAACCCGTTGCGACCCCGTTACTGGCTGGAGGAGAGGATCCTGCAGCACCTCGAAAAACACCGTTAAGCCACCAGGCATATTTCTATAATTTACATCAATATATTTATTTATATTATTGTTTTATATATCATTTAATTTATTACATTGGCAGCACCTGTTCAAGCGCGACATGCCAGGGCCGATAGTCTCTCTATATTCAGGTTTTGTGTACACCATCCGGCAATGTTGCAGGTATTTCCCATGAAGACAATCACACTCGGCATGATCCTGTTGATTACCACCACTGCCGCTGCTGCTAATGACGTCTGGCAAACGCTCTTTAAAGAAAAACTCCAGGAAGCAATGCAAGGCAACAGCAATGCACAGTTTGACATCGCTTCGATGTACCAAAACGGCCGCGGCGTATCGCCGAACAGACGCGAGGCAATCGAGTGGTACAAAAAAGCAGCTGCACAGAACAATGAAAAGGCAGTAAGCCGCCTGAATCTGCTACAGGCGAATGAAGAGCGTTTCGACAAGGCATTGGCAAGTACCGCGACTGGTGACATGGAAAGTCAGTACAAGCTCGGTAACATGTACACTGAAGGAGTCGGCACCAACATCGATCTCACGAAGGCAGCAGAGGCCTTCGAACAATCAGCAAGCCAGGGCTATGCAAAGGCCGAATACAAACTTGGCCTGATCTACTACGAAGGTACCGGGGTCACTGCCAGCAGGAAGACAGCTTACAAATGGTTTAAACAGGCTGCAGACAAGGGTTATGCAGCAGCACAATACTATCTGGGGAAAATGTATGCGTCAGGCGAAGGGGTGAAGCGCGATTACGCCACATCGCTGGAATGGTACACAAAAGCAGTTGATGGTGGATTTAACCAGGCGCGCAGTGAAATGATTGATGTTTCTGAAAAAATGAACGCCCCGAAAATAACAAGTGCCGCACCTGCAAAGAAAGCGGTGGCCCGGAAACCGGCAACCGTTGTCAGGGCAAACAAGAAATTCACCCGCAGTAAAACATTTGGCATTGAGGATTTAATGGTTGCAGCCTGGAGCCGAGACGGAGAACCGGTGGCCTACCTGCCTTCCGCCATCAACAACTGCCGCACAGAAAAACACAAGATCGCCTGCTACAGCGACGATCAGATGCGCGAAACAGCCGACAGCGTCATCAGGTTCAAAACGAAATCCCTGATGCGCAACTTCTCAAGCGATGGCTCTTTCGATGTAACGTACCGGAACCTTGTTATTGATACCACACAGCTGAGTACTGCTGAAAGCGCTAAAGAAGTCAATGAAATCGGCAGTGTAGCGACCGCCACTGATGCCTACACGATCAAGACAGGGTGGGGAAATGAGCATACACTGGAATGTAGGATGATCAAGGAAAGCAAGGTTTCCTGTCTGAAGAACAAGACGCATTCATTTCTGCTTGTGAGTCCGCAAACGGTTGCATCCGGAAATTAACAGCTCGTTCACGCACTAACACACATAAAACAAGGGGCCTTCCGGCCCCTTTGATACAACAATCAAGTGACGCTTATCAGGCCTCGGCTTCTGCCGATACGACCGCCTTCATACTGAGGCGAATGCGGCCCTGCTTGTCGACTTCCAGCACCTTCACCTTGACGATATCACCCTCCGAGAGCTTGTCACTGACATTCTGCACACGCTCTTCGCAAATCTGCGAGATGTGTACCAGGCCGTCCTTGCCCGGCAGGATGGTGACAAAGGCACCGAAATCCATCAGCTTGGCGACCTTGCCGTCATAGATGGTACCGACCTCGACGTCCGCGGTGATCTGCTCGATGCGACGACGGGCTTCGTTACCCGCATCCAGGTCAACAGAGGCAATCTTGATAGTACCGGTATCGTCGATATCGATATTGGCACCCGTTTCATCCTGTATAGAGCGAATCGTTGCACCGCCCTTGCCGATCACGTCGCGGATCTTGTCCGGATTGATCTTTATGGTGATGTAACGCGGCGCGAACTCGGATACGTCTTCACGCGGCGCCTGGATCACCTTGTTCATTTCAGCCAGGATATGCAAGCGGCCCTGGTTGGCCTGTGCCAGCGCCTTCTCCATGATCTCCCTGGTGATGCCCTGGATCTTGATATCCATCTGCAGTGCAGTGACACCATTGGAGGTGCCGGCCACCTTGAAGTCCATGTCGCCAAGGTGATCTTCATCACCGAGGATATCGGTCAGCACGGCGTAGTCGTCAGCTTCCTTGATCAGGCCCATGGCGACACCCGCCACGGCGCCACTGATCGGCACGCCGGCATCCATCATGGACAGGCTGCTGCCGCAGACACTCGCCATGGAACTGGAGCCGTTGGACTCGGTAATCTCGGAGACAATACGGATGGTATAGGGGAAATCCTCGGTATTCGGCATAACGGCACTGACACCACGCTTGGCCAGTTTGCCATGGCCGACCTCGCGGCGCTTGGTGCCACCGACACGGCCGGTTTCACCGACGCAGTAGGGCGGAAAATTATAGTGCAGCATGAACTGTTCCTTGTAGTTGCCTGCCAGCGTATCGATCAGCTGTGCATCACGTTCGGTACCCAGCGTGGTCACGACCAGCGCCTGCGTCTCACCGCGGGTAAACAGCGCCGAGCCATGCGCGCGCGGCAACACACCGGTACGGATGGTGATCGGGCGCACCGTGCTGGTATCGCGGCCGTCAATACGGGCTTCACCCGAGATGATACGACTACGGACGATCTTCTTCTCCAGCTTGCCAATGGCGCCCTTGACCGCGTCACTGGAGAAACCGTCTTTGGCATCATCAGCCACCTTGTCGACGATTTCCTCGCGGACCTTGCTCAGCAGCGTGTAACGGTCCTGCTTGTCAGCAACCTTGTAGGCAGCTGTGATGGCTTCTCCGCCTTCCTTCTCAACGGCATCCAGCAGCGCGGTATTATCTACAGGCGCGTTCCATCCCATGGCCGGCGTATTGACTTCGGCGGCCAGTTCCTTGATGGCATTGATCACCACCTGCTGCTGCTCGTGGCCAAACACGACGGAACCCAGCATGACGTCTTCCGGGAGTTCCTTCGCCTCGGACTCGACCATCAACACGGCACTGT
>CAMYIO010000072.1:0-10888 GCA_947258515.1 uncultured Ectothiorhodospiraceae bacterium | reverse complement strand
AAAACCTTTCGGGAAGAGCGGACGCAGTGGACGGTCAACCAGGCGACACAGCAGGGTTTCCGCTTCACTGGGACGACCTTCACGGCGGAAGAAGTTGCCGGGTATCTGGCCGGCTGCATAACCCTTCTCCTGGTAATCCACCGTCATCGGAAAGAAGTCGCGTCCTTCCATCGGTTTCTTGTCACCGACAACCGTTGCAAGCACTTGTGTCTCTCCCATGCTGACAATAACCGCACTGCACTGGCGGGCGATTTCCCCGGTTTCTAGCGTGACCGTCTGGTCACCGTACTGAAAGGTTTTCTTGATTGCACTCACAGGCGTATTCCCTTTATTGGATAAGGTGGTTGATCAGGCGGGCAGAAGATAATGCGTTTCTAGCGGCGCAGGCCAAGCTTACTGATGAGTTCCTGATAACGCTTGCTGTCCTTGCGCTTCAGGTAATCCAGTAATTTGCGACGCTTGTTTACCATGCGCAGCAGACCCTGACGTGAATGATGATCACCCTTGTGTTTGTTAAAGTGTTCGGTCAAACCCGTTATGTTGGATGTCAACAAGGCAACCTGTACTTCCGGCGAACCGGTATCGGCATCACCTCTTTTATGGTCACCAACGATTTGACCCTTTTGTTCGGCACTCAAAGCCATCTAAAAACTCCCGGAATTTACTTAAAATCTCTTCAAATTGAGCGAGCTGCGTATTCTAACCGCGGTATCCGCCGGCCACAAGCTTCTCGTGGGGGTATCAGGAGGCGACCATCAGACGGCGCGGCGCCACCCGGCCATCATCGAGGATCTCACCCATACCCAGAAAGCGGGAATCACCCTCGTAGAGGCGTACCCAGCCGGTTGTCGGGGCCTTCGGCACCAGTACCGGCTGACCCTGGCGCAGGTAAAAGGCTGCATCCCCCGTCAGACGGACGTCCGGCCACTGTGTCAGGCCGCTTTCCATCGGTAACAACAGCTGGTCCAGCGCATGGTGCCCTTCAGCGGCAACGGCCTCCAGCCTGTCCATATCAATCATCTGCGACGCGTCAAAGGGGCCGACACCGACACGGCGCAGCGCGGCGACATGCGCGCCACAGCCCAGCCGTTCACCAATATCCTCTACCAGGGTACGGACATAGGTGCCTTTCGAACAATGTACCCGGATCTCCACCAGCGGCATCTCAACGCGTACCAGCTCCAGCTCGAAGATCGTCACCTGGCGGGCCTCGCGCTCCACTTCAACCCCCTGGCGGGCGAGTTTGTAGAGACGCTCCCCCTTGTGTTTCAGGGCGGAGTACATCGGCGGTATCTGCTCTATATCCCCGACAAACTCACCAAGCACCTCGCGCAACTGCTGCTCGCTGACGCCTTCAACCGGCCGCTGTTCGAGCACCTCGCCTTCGGTATCGCCCGTTAAAGTGCGCTCACCGAGCCGGCAGGTCACCTGGTAATCCTTGTCGGCATCCAGCAAAAACCCGGATACCTTGGTCGCCTCGCCAAAACACAGCGGCAACAGCCCGGTTGCAAGCGGATCCAGGGAACCGGTGTGGCCGGCCTTGCGTGCCGCGTACAGTTTCTTCACGACCTGCAGCGCGGCATTTGACGTCAAGCCGACGGGCTTGTCCAGCAACAGGATGCCGTTGACACGACGCAAATTCGGATTACTACGACGTCTACCCATAATTAACCGACCATCTCAAAAATTATTTTACGCCTACTCATCATCATCACCGTCATTGTGCCTGTCACTGGCAATCGCCTTGTTGATCAGCGCCCCCAGACGTGCGCCCTCTTGCAGTGAACGATCAAGATAAAAACGCAGTTGCGGTATCACACGGATGTGCATTGACTTGCCCAGCTTGTGGCGCAGAAAACCGGCAGCGTGATTGAGTACAGTGACCGACTCCCCGGACTGCTCCTCGTTACCCAGGACCGACACGTACACCTTCGCGTGGCTCAGGTCACGCGTCACCTGCACCGCCGAGATACTGACCATACCCAGTCGCGGATCATTGAGCTCATCATGTATCAGCGCAGCCAGCTCACGCTGAATCTGCTCGCCAACACGGCGGGTTCTCGGAAATTCCCTTGGCATAATGTTTGGCTACCAGTAAACAGATTTTTCAAAGCAAAGAGAACACCGAAGGAAAAGATTCATGCCCCTTCTCCCTCCGCGAGAGGACCGGGGAGAGGGGATAAAGGAGAAGGAATTTTCTTTTAATACGGCTGGTAATGTATCGCTACAGTGAGCGCGACACCTCTACACGTTCGAACACCTCGATCTGGTCACCCGCCTTGACTTCATAGTTCTTCACGCCAATACCGCACTCGGTGCCGGCCCGGACCTCGTTCACGTCATCCTTGAAGCGCCGCAAGGATTCAAGCTCGCCTTCAAAGACGACAACGTTATCGCGCAGCACACGTATGGGTGAACTGCGACGCACGACACCCTCGGTAACAATGCTGCCGGCGATATCGCCAAGCTTGCGGGAACGAAACACCTCCTTGACGGTGGCAAGGCCGATAATATTTTCACGTGTCTCGGGCGCCATCATACCGCTGGCCGCCGCCTTGACATCATCGATAGCATTGTAAATGACGCTGTAGTACTTGAGTTCGAGCTTGTTGTCTTCAATCAGCTGCTTTGATGAAGCATCAGCACGCACATTAAATCCGATAATCATGGCATTGGATGCCACCGCGAGATTCACGTCGGATTCATTAATGCCGCCTACTCCGCTGGATACAACCTTGACCTTTACTTCCTTTTCATCGGCCGTCAGGCGCGTCAGCGCATCGCCCAATGCTTCCGCACTACCCTGCACATCCGCCTTCAGCACAATATAGACAGTCGGCGTCTGACCATCGCGAACAGATGAGAACACATCCTCGAGTCGCGTCTGCTGCTGCTGTGCAAGACGCTGGTCGCGGGATTTCTCATGCCGCAACTGCGCCAGTTCACGCGCCTTGCGCTCATCGGACACCACGACAACATCATCACCGGCATTCGGCACTGAAGACAGACCCAGCACCTGGACAGGAATAGATGGCCCGGCCTCGTCCACCTGCTTGCCGTTTTCGTCGAACATGGCACGGACGCGTCCATACTCGGTTCCGGTCAGCAACAGGTCACCCCTCTTCAGCACACCATTTTGCACCAGCACGGTGGCAACCGGACCACGCCCCTTGTCGAGACTGGATTCGACCACGATACCGGTAGCCGGACAATCATGAACAGCGGTCAGTTCCAGCAGTTCAGACTGCAGCAACACCGCATCCAGCAGTTCATCAACACCTTCACCGGTTTTGGCGGACACCGGCAGGAACATGGTGTCTCCGCCCCACTCTTCAGGAATCACTTCCAGTGCAGCCATTTCATTCTTGACGCGTTCCGGGTCGGCTTCCTCCCGATCGATCTTGTTGACTGCAATTACCAGCGGCACACCAGCGGCCCTGGCATGCTGAACCGCTTCCTGTGTTTGCGGTTTTACGCCATCGTCAGCTGCGACCACAAGGATGACGATATCCGTTACACCGGCGCCACGCGCACGCATGGCGGTAAACGCGGCGTGTCCGGGTGTATCCAGGAAGCTGATCATGCCCTTGTCGGTTTTTACATGATAGGCGCCAATATGCTGGGTGATCCCGCCCGCCTCGCCATCGGCCACTTTTGTGCGGCGAATGAAATCCAGCAGCGATGTCTTGCCGTGATCCACATGGCCCATGATGGTGACCACGGGTGGACGAGGCAGTTTTTCACCCTTGATTTCCTGTACCTGCTGCTTGAGTTCTTCCTCGAGTACATTTTCCTGCTCGGGCCTGGCAATATGGCCCATCTCTTCAACAACCAGTATGGCCGTATCCTGGTCAAGCATCTGGTTGATAGTTGCCATCACGCCCATTTTCATCAGGACCTTGATGATCTCTGCCGCCTTGACGGACATTTTTCGTGCCAGTTCGGAGACCAGGACACTTTCAGGGACGGCAACTTCATGGACGACCGATGCCGTCGGCCGTTCAAAACCATGTTCGCCGCCTGACTCGATAGTGACACGACGGGTCGGTTTTGCCTTCTTCTTGCGACGGCCACCCTTGCCGGCTGTCACGTGCAGCTGTTTACGTCCGTACTTGGTGTCCTTGTCAGACGATTCCTTCGCTTCCTTGCGGGACTTGCGGTCAGCATCGGTTTTCTTGCGGCCTTCCTCCGGCGCAGCCGTCTTCTCACGTGCCTCGGCAGCGGCCAGTGATTGCTGGCGTGCATCTTCCTCGGCCTGCTTGCGGGCCTCGCGTTCGGCCTGCAGCCGGGATTCTTCCGCGGCACGCTCTTCCTCGAGTTTCTGCCTTGCCTCTTCGCGCTTCTTGTTGGCGGCCTCATCGCGCGCGTCGGCTTCCGCCTTGATACGCGCCTGTTCTGCCGCTTCCTGATCGAGGCGCTCCTGCTCTTCAGCCATCAGGTCAGCACGTTTCACGTAGGTGCGCTTCTTGCGCACCTCGACCGAGACAGTCTTGGCTTCCGGCCGTGCCCGTGTTGCCCCCCTGCCAAGGGGACCGCGTCCCGCCGGAACGGTGGCGCGCAGTTCAGTCTGGGTTTTTCGTTTCAGCGTAACCTTGCTGGCGCCACCGCCCGCGGTGGACAAGGCACTGCGCTTGCCATGACTCTGACGCAGAAAATCCAGCAACTGGGTTTTCTCACTGTCAGTGATCGTCGAATTTTCATCGCCGACCGAAAGCCCTGCCTCGCCCAGCTGCACCAGCAGCCGGTCCGGTGGAACACCAACTGCAGCCGCGAATTGCTTTACCGTGACATCTGTCATTACCTGTCTCACACCTCTCGCGACGGTTAGTCGCTCGCCTCTTCAGCAAACCAGGGGGCGCGCGCCGTCATGATCAGCACACCCGCCCGTTCCCGTTCCATTCCATCAATTTCCATCAACTCGTCAACAGCCTGCTCTGCAAGGTCTTCCATGGAAACCACACCGCGACCGGCCAGTTCATAGGCCAGATCCCTGTCCATACCTTCCATCGTCAACAGGTCTTCGGCAGGCTCTGCATCACCGATCTTTTCTTCCTTCATAATGGCCTGCGTCAGCAACACATCACGTGCACGTCCGCGCAGCTCTTCAACAATGTCTTCATCAAATTCTTCAATCGCCAGCAACTCGCTGTTCGGCACATAGACAACTTCCTCGATAGAGGAAAAGCCTTCCTGCACCAGGATCGCGGCAATTTCTTCATCAACATCGAGGTGTTCGGTAAACAGCTTCTGCAGTTCATGTGCCTCGGCCTCGCTCTTTTCTTCCGCCTGGACTTCGTCCATGACGTTCAGCGTCCAGCCGGTCAACTGGCTGGCAAGGCGTATGTTCTGGCCGCCGCGACCAATCGCCTGTGACAACTGGTCCTCGCTCACAGCGATATCCATGGTGTGCGTCTCTTCGTCCACAACGATGGAGGCCACCTCGGCCGGTGACATGGCATTGATCACGAACTGCGCCGGGTTCTCGTCCCAGAGAATGATATCGACACGTTCACCGGACAGTTCGGTGGACACCGTCTGCACGCGCGAACCGCGCATGCCGACACAGGCACCGACCGGATCAATGCGGGGATCATTGCTTTTCACGGCGATCTTGGCACGCAGGCCCGGATCACGCGCCGCGGCCAGGATATCGATGAGGTCCTGCCCCACCTCGGGAACCTCCAGCTTGAACAACTCGAGCAGGAATGCCGAAGCCACGCGCGAGACAAATAACTGCGGCCCGCGCTGTTCGGCACTCACCTCGCGCAGATAACCGCGCAGCCGGTCACCCGGGCGCACCGCTTCCCGCGGAATCATCTCTTCGCGCAACACAATGGCCTCGGCGTTGCCACCCAGGTCAAGATAAACGTTGCCGCGCTCAACACGCTTGACGATACCGGTGACCAGTTCACCGACACGGTCCGTGTACGCCTCGACCACCATGGCGCGCTCGGCTTCACGCACCTTCTGCACGATGACCTGCTTGGCGGTCTGCGCACCGATGCGCCCGAAATCCACCGATTCCATCGGCTCTTCAATGTAATCACCGTGATTCAGATTCGGGTCCAGTTCACGCGCAGCGTCCAGTGTGTACTGGCGCCCCGGGAATTCAAATCGCAGTACCTCTTCATCGTCCTCATCGGCCCCGGCGGCGAGCGTCTCGTCTATCACCTGCCAGCGACGAAAGGTTTCGTATTCTCCGGTTACCCGGTCGATGGCAACGCGTGCGTCGATATCGCCCAGCTGGCGTTTACGCGTGGCTGTTGCAAGCGCAATTTCAATGGCCTCGAAAATAATCTCCTTATCGATGCCCTTTTCATTGGATACCGCGTCCACGACCATCAGTATCTCTTTACTGTCCATTCAAGCAACCTCCGACAACATTCAGTATTCCGGCACCAGGCGCGCCTGCTCAATCTGGTCAAAGGGAAGACTGATTTCCATATCGTCTTCCTCGATGACAACATTCTCTCCACGCATCCCGGCGAGGCGTCCCTTGAACCTGCGCTGGCCCTCGATGGGATACGCCAGGCGTACTTTCACCAGCTGCCCGGCAAAACGTTCAAAATCCTGTGGCCGGAACAACAATCGATCCAGCCCGGGTGACGATACCTCCAGGGTGTAATGCCCTGGTATCGGGTCCTCGACGTCCAGCACGCCGCTGACCTGGTAACTCACCTTCTGGCAATCATCAGCCGATATGCCCTCATCACTGTCTATATAGACCCGCAACAGGCCGCCGCCCGTGCCACCGCTCTGGTATTCCACGCCTACAAACTCATAACCCAGCGAGCGAATTCCCGGTTCCAGCATGTCGCCAATATGTAACGGATCCCGTTTCATCCTGTTCTCCGGAAACAAAAAATGGGCCAAAGGCCCACTCCATGAACTCCGAAATTGTCCTCATATAGAGTGCAGCAACCCCTCTACTCCGCCAGTCGTTCAGACCATGGACATCCTGTCCTGGCTATAAAAAAACCCCGATCACGGGGTCCAACCAGGCGGGACGACCCTTGAAGGCCCGAATCACCCGATCGCGGTATTTTACACGCATATCGGATGACGTCAATGCTGACGGATTTCCCGCCTGGCTAGAGAAACTTACCGTGCTCCGGCTACCACCTTCAGCGAACAAAGCAGCATGCCCATGCAGGCAAAAAAAAGCCCGGGCCGGTAAACCCGGTTCGGGCTGTGATTGGTAGCGGGGGTAGGATTTGAACCTACGACCTTCGGGTTATGAGCCCGACGAGCTGCCAGACTGCTCCACCCCGCATCAACGGCCGAGAAGTGTAACGAGTGCCGTGCGGTATTTCAACCCCGAAGCCGGATTAAACGGAAAGAGTGAACGGCGGGTGGCAGTCAGGTCAGGTTATAACGCGGCTGCATAGCGCCAGCAGGCCACCCGGGAAGATGCCCAGCCCCAGCACCAGCAAGCCATTGAGGCTAAGCGCAATCTGCATGTCGGTATGGGTGTGCAGTGGCTCATCGCTGGACGGCTTGTCAAAATACATCAGCTTGACGACACGGATGTAGTAAAACGCACCGATGATGGAAAAGGCCACGGCGACAATGGCCAGCCACACCATGTTGATATCAATCACCGCCTGCAGTACCGACAGCTTGGCGTAGAAACCGACCGTCGGTGGCACGCCGGCCATGGAAAACATCAGGATCAGCATCATGAAGGCAAACCAGGGGCTGCGGTCGTTGAGCCCCTTGAAGTCGTCCAGCTGGTCCGCTTCGAAGCCGGCACGGCTCAGCAGGATGATCATGGCAAAGCCACCCACTGCCATGACGGCATAGGTGATGGCGTAGAACATCGCGGCGGAATAGCCGGCACTGGTACCGGCCAGTATGCCCAGCAACAGGAAGCCGACGTGGGAAATGGTCGAATAGGCCAGCATGCGTTTCATGCTGGTCTGTGCAATGGCGATGACGTTACCCAGCGCCAGTGACAGGACCGCGAGGATCACCAGCATGCCCTGCCAGTCGACCGAGAGGCTGCCGAGGGATTCCACCAGCAGACGCATGGCCATGGCAAAGGCCGCAATCTTGGGCGCACTGCCGATGAACAGGGTCACCGCCGTGGGCGCACCGTCGTACACATCCGGTATCCACATGTGAAAGGGAACGGCGCCAAACTTGAACGCCAGCCCGACAACGATAAAGCACAGACCGAATATCAGGATCATGCTGCTTTCGCCCGGCGTGGACAGGGCGGCGGCAATCCCGGCAAGGTCCAGTGTACCGGTCGCGCCATAGAGCATCGACATACCATAGAGCAACATACCGGAAGCCAGTGCACCGAGGACAAAGTATTTCATGGCCGCCTCGGAACCGGGAATGGAATCGCGGTCAGACGCCACCATGGCATACAGCGACAGTGACAACAGTTCCAGTCCAAGGTAGATCGTCAGCAGGCTGTGCGCCGAGATCATGACCATCATACCGAGCACGGCAAACAGGCCGAGCACGTAGTACTCGCCACGCAGCCCGCCGCTCGAGGTATTGAAGCTGCGCGCGTAGACGAATGCCCCGATCACCACCAGGAACACGCTGGTCTTCAGCAACGCCGCCATCGGATCATGCACAAAGGTACCGCCCATGACCACCGCCGGATCGGTATCGAGCATGTTCCAGCTGATGATGGCCGCTGCCAGCAGTGTCAGTTGCGACAGGATGTAGCTGATGTTGCGTTGCCGTTCGCCGACGAACGCCTCGACCACGAGGATGAGGCAGGCCATCGACAGCAGGAAGATTTCCGGGGTCAGCAGCAAGAAGTCAGACAGGGGTATATTCATGGTAAGCGTCTCAGGGCTGCACTGCATTCAGCAATGCCACGCCGGTTTCCTGCACGGGCAATTTGGACACGGTGACATGCGCCAGCAGGTTGTCGACACTGGCATGCATGACATCAACCAGGGGTGCCGGGTAGAGCCCGAAGAACAAAACCATAACGGCGAGGCTGGCGAGGATGACAAATTCGCGGGCATTGACGTCTTCAAGCTGCTGCACATTGTCGTTGGCAACCTCGCCGAACACCACGCGTTTCACCATCCACAGGCTGTAGGCTGCACCCAGGATCAGGGTAGTGGCCGCAAGGAAGGCAAACCAGAAGTTCGCCTTGAAACTGGCCAGGATCACCATGAACTCACCGACAAAACCGGAGGTACCCGGCAGACCCGAGTTGGCCATGGCGAACAGCACCATGAAGGCCGCGAATACGGGCATGGTGTTCACCACGCCACCGTAGTCGTCGATCTGGCGACTGTGCACGCGGTCATAGAGCACCCCCACACAAAGGAACAGGGCGCCGGAGATAAAGCCGTGCGAGATCATCTGCACCATGCCGCCTTCCATGCCCAGTGCCGCACCCTGTATCGAGCCATTGTTCTCCAGCAGCGTAAACACCAGGAAGATACCCATGGTGACAAAGCCCATGTGCGCAATGGATGAATAGGCGATCAGCTTCTTCATGTCCTGCTGCACCAGTGCCACGAAACCGATGTAGACGACGGCAATCAGCGACATACCGATAATGAGCCAGTCGAGGGCATGACTGGCATCCGGTGTAATCGGCAGGCTGAAACGCAAAAAACCGTAACCGCCGATCTTCAGCATGATAGCCGCCAGCACCACGGAACCGCCGGTGGGCGCCTCGACGTGTGCATCCGGCAGCCAGGTGTGTACCGGCCACATCGGCACCTTGACGGCAAACGCCATCAGGAAGGCGATAAAGATCAGCAGCTGCTCGGTCATGGTCAACGGCAGCAGGTGAAAATCGAGAATACTGAAACTGCCGGACTTGAGGTACATGTAGATCAGCGCGACCAGCATGAACACCGAGCCGAGGAAGGTATAGAGGAAGAACTTGATGGTGGCGTACACCCGGTTCGGCCCGCCCCAGATACCGATAATCAGGAACATCGGTACCAGCATTGCTTCCCAGAAGACGTAGAACAGGATGCCATCCAGTGCGGCGAACACGCCGTTCATCAGACCCTCCATGATGAGGAAGGCAGCCATGTACTGCGCCGTCTTGTGCTGGATGACCTGCCAGCCGGCCAGCACCACCAGTACCGTGGTAAACGTGGTAAGGATAATCAGCGGCATGGAGATACCGTCGATACCGAGGTGATAATTGGCGCTGAAGGCCGCAATCCAGGGCACATTCTCCTGGAACTGCATCACTGCAGTGCTGGTATCAAAATGCGTGTACAGCAGCGTGCTCAGCAGGAAAGTTGCAATGGAAATAACCAGTGCCGACTGGCGACAGGCCGTGTTACCCATGGCATCCATGACCAGCAGCGCCACGCCGCCGGCGATCGGCAACCACACCAGGGCACTCAGGATGGGAAAGTCGGTCATCGCACGGCTCCCGGTGAAATAAAGACGAACCAGGACAGGATGAACAACAGTCCGATAATCATGCTAAAGGCATAGGTATAGAGATGGCCGGTCTGTATCTTCCTGACGACGGCCGCGGTCCAGCCCACCACCTTCGCGCTGCCGTTCACCAGCAGGCCATCGATAATCAGCACGTCACCGATCTTCCACAGCAGCTGCCCCAGCCCGCGTGCGCCGCCGGCAAATACCACGGCATTGATGTCATCGGCGTAGTACTTGTTGACCAGCACGGTGTAGAGGGCATTGAAGCGCTGCCGGACGGTATCGGCAAGTTCCGGCTTCTTCATGTAGACATACCAGGCCGTGCCCACACCGGCAATGGCAAGATAGATCGCCGGTCCACCGAAGGCGTGCATGACAAAACCGGTCGCCCCGTGATAATGCTCGGCCACCTGTGCCAGTCCCGTGTGCTCAGGGCTGACATGGATGACACCGTTGAAGAAATCGCCGAACACGATCGGATCAATCCAGAAACCGGCGA
>CAMYIO010000071.1 GCA_947258515.1 uncultured Ectothiorhodospiraceae bacterium | reverse complement strand
GAGGCGCATAGTGGGCCTACGCAACGAGGAATCGGGGGTATTTGGGCCGTTCTCCCATCAGCGCAGTAGATTAATCCTAAGTCCGACAGGCTCCTAGCGTAGAGAAATCGTAGAGTGGTTTGCTACGGTTTCCAACGGCTTCTCAATACGAGCGGCCGCGTCTGCTAGATGCTCCGGCGCGAGATGGACATGCCGCAAGACCATCTTATACGATTTCCATCCACCGAGTTCCATCAGCTCTTGCAGGCTGGTGCCACTCATTATATGCCAGCTCGCCCAAGTATGCCGCAGATCGTGAAAATGGAAGTTCTGTATCTCCCATCGCTGGCGAATCACGGGCGAACAGAGATTTTCTGTATTTCGCAGCCAATGCCGACGTTGAAGGCTATAATATGTAGCCGCAGTGTTCCGATCTGCGGTGGAAAGAGAAACTGGCCACGCGCAGGGTCACCCGGGATATCCGGAGGTTGTTGCTTATCCTGTTTCAGATTATTCGGTTCTACAATGTTAAACATTTCTTACTAGAAGGAGACGACTCACATGCTCAGAAAAATAATACCTTTACTTGTCGCATTGGCGTTAGCGATGTCACCTGTGGTGACATCAAGCCCTGCTTTTGGCCAGGGTGAGCCAAAGTCAAACCAGTTCTGGTGGCCTGATCAGTTGGACCTCAGCCCTCTTCGGCAGCACGCTGCCGAATCCAATCCAATGGGCGAGGACTACAACTATGCCAGGGAGTTCGAGAGTCTCGACCTTGATGCTGTGAAGAAGAACATCGAGACGCTGATGACGTCGTCACAGGACTGGTGGCCAGCAGACTATGGTCACTATGGTGGGTTGTTTATCCGGATGGCGTGGCACAGCGCGGGCACGTACCGTGTGGCTGACGGCCGCGGCGGCGCCGGTGGTGGTCAACAGCGATTCGAGCCGCTTAACAGCTGGCCTGACAATGCCAATCTGGACAAGGCGCGGCGGTTGCTCTGGCCTATCAAGCAGAAATACGGCGCAAAGCTTTCCTGGGCGGACCTGATGGTCCTGACAGGTAATGTCGCGCTGGAATCCATGGGCTTCAAAACCTATGGTTTTGCCGGCGGGCGAGAGGACGACTGGGAACCGGACCTGGTTTACTGGGGTCCTGAAACCGAGTTTCTTGCGGATGAGCGCTACAGTGGCGACAGAGAGCTGGAAAACCCCCTTGCCGCGGTGCAGATGGGCCTGATCTATGTGAACCCGGAGGGGCCGAATGGCAACCCGGATCCGGTCGCGGCAGCGAAGGATATTCGCGAGACATTCGCTCGAATGGCGATGAACGATGAAGAGACCGTTGCACTCATCGCCGGCGGGCACACCCTCGGTAAGGCCCATGGCGCACACAAACCAGATGATTGCCTGGGTCCCGCGCCTGCAGCCGCAGGCATCGATGAGCAGGGCCTCGGCTGGAAAAACAAGTGCGGCACTGGCAATGCTGGCGATACGATCACCAGCGGTCTGGAAGGTGCATGGACTGTGACGCCGGTCAACTGGAGCATGAACTATCTTCAAAATCTGTTCGCCTACAACTGGGTCAAAACCAGGAGCCCCGCCGGTGCGGTCCAGTGGATTCCCGATGATAAGAACGCAGCAAACCTCGTGCCGGATGCTCACGATCCGTCGAAGAGGCACGCGCCCGTCATGTTAACGACCGATCTCTCGCTGAAGTTCGACCCGAGCTATCGGAAGATTTCGCAGCGCTTCCTTGACAACCCGGATGAGTTCGAGCTTGCCTTCGCCAAGGCGTGGTACAAGCTGACCCACCGCGACATGGGTCCGCGTGTGCGCTATCTCGGCGCTGAGGTTCCTGACGGGGAACTACTCTGGCAAGACCCCGTTCCTGCAGTCGATTATGAGTTGATTGATGCAAACGACATCGCCGGGCTGAAGTCTGGGATCCTTGCAGCGGGATTGACCGTACCCGAACTTGTCAGGACCGCCTGGGCGTCGGCCTCTACCTTCCGCGGCACCGACATGCGCGGCGGGGCGAACGGGGCGCGCATTCGCCTCGCGCCGCAAAAGGATTGGGAGGTGAACAATCCGGCTGAACTGGCGAAGGTGCTGAAGCGCCTGGAGAGTATCCAGAAAGACTTCAACCGCGCGCAATCGGGCGGCAAGAAGGTATCGCTCGCCGATGTGGTCGTTCTGGGCGGATCCGCAGCCATTGAACAGGCCGCCAGGAAGGCCGGGTACAATGTGCAGGTTCCCTTCACGCCGGGACGCACGGACGCCTCGCAAGCGCAGACTGATGTGATTTCCTTTGCCGTGCTCGAACCGAGCGCAGACGGGTTCCGCAACTACTATGGTAGCGGCAACAGCAGTTCGCCGGCGGAGATGCTGGTCGAACGGGCAGACATGTTGACCCTGACCGTTCCTGAAATGACCGTTCTGGTCGGCGGCATGCGGGTCCTTGATGCAAATGCCGGACAATCCGGACATGGCGTGTTCACCGACCGGCCAGCGACCTTGAGTAATGATTTCTTCGTAAACCTGGTCGACATGTCGACGCAGTGGGCGAAGTCATCAAAATCCGAAGGCGTCTACGAAGGTCGTGATCGAGGTACCGGCAAGCTCAAATGGACAGCCACTCCCGTCGACCTTGTTTTCGGGTCCAACTCCGAGCTGCGTGCTGTCGCAGAAGTCTATGCATCTGAAGACTCGCAAGAGAAGTTCGTGAGTGACTTTGTCGCTGCGTGGACCAAGGTGATGACCCTCGACCGCTTTGACCTTGATCCAGCTCTGCAAAACGGATCCGGGACTGTGGTGTTCATTCAACGCTAATCTTCCGGATTGGCGATTGTCGGTCGCTCGACTCTCCAGGGCGAAAAGTTACGCCCTGGAGAGTTCTGAGTGAATTTGCAGCTGTATGGAACAAGGGTATGAATCCTGGTTGTTTCGTCCTTGTACCCTGTCCGAGAATTGAAGTTTAGCCTGCCGTTTACCCGATTTTCTCTCATCCGGTCCCGGGAATGAAAATCTTCAATGTCGGGTAACTGACCCGGGTGAAGCCAGCTCGCTGTTTAGTATTGCGATGAAGGTGTTGAGGCGTTCTGCAGGGTGGACGGTTTCCAGCAGCAATTGCTTGTCTGCTTCGCTGAGTGGCAGTGCCATACACATGCTGCTTAACAATCTCATGGTTGACAGACGCTCAAGCATTGCCCAGTCAACATCCAGATTTTTGGACTGCAGGTAAACTTTCAGTGTCTCTATCAAAAGATCGTGCGCACTACTCAGCGTATCTTCATGATCGGTGTAGTCGTTGCTGAAGCGCGACCACTGCGGGATAACCAGTCGATAGCCGCGTGTGGTCGGCAGTTCCTCGCCGAGATCAAAACGGCATACACCGGACAGCACCATTTCGATCCGGCCATCGTCGGTTTCGCGATACTGTGTGATGCGTCCGGCACTACCTGTGTGGCAAAGCCCGTCACCTTTGGCGTTCGGGTCGGGTTGAACCATGCCGATCATGCGGTGGCTGCCGAGTGCATCACTGACCATGTTCAGATAACGTGGCTCGAAGATGTTCAAGGGTAACTCACTCCCGGGTATCACTATGGCCCCGGGTAGCGGAAAGACCGGCAGGGTATCGGGGAGTTGATCAAAGGGTACGATGAACGGGTTGATGTTCACGAATCACCTCCTGCTCGCGGGTCTGGCTCGTCGGGCGGTGTTGTAGTAATCATGACGCAGATTCTCCGGGTGAGTTGTTGTTCAAATGATCGTTGAGGCCAGAGCTTACACAATGTACAAGTATTGTACAAATATATTGACTTGCATGGCAATTTGTACAACCATTAAAGCTACACTCGCACACACTTACGGAGACGCGACTTGATGAAATCCGGATACCAGGGACAGAGAGAATTCAGGCACGGGCGCATGCCACAGCTGGGGGTTGTGCTGGTCAATCTGGGTACGCCGGAATTTCCTACTGCTGACGCAGTGAGGCGCTATCTGGGCGAATTCCTGTCCGACCCCCGTGTGGTCGAAATCCCGCGTCTGGTCTGGAAAATTATTCTGCATGGAATCATCCTGCGGGTACGTCCGAAAAAATCCGCACACGCCTATGCGAGTGTCTGGACGGATGCAGGCTCACCACTGCGTGCCTTTTCCGAGGCGCTGACGGTGAAGGTGCAGGAAGAACTGGAACACCTTGCACGTGGACCGGTTTCAGTTGTACTTGCCATGCGTTACGGCGAGCCTGCCATCGACAAGGTGCTGATGAAACTGCAGGAACAAGGTGCCGAACGACTTCTGATATTACCCCTGTATCCCCAATACTCGGGTGCGACGACCGGTTCGGTCGCCGATGCAGTGTTCGCCAGTCTGGGTCGCTGGCGCTGGGTGCCCGAGTTGCGCTTCATGAGCGCTTATCATGATGATCCGCGCTACATCCAGGCCGTTGCCGATTCAATTCGCGCACACCGTGAAGCCCATGGTGGCGGTGATAAATTACTCATCTCATTTCATGGCATGCCCAAAGCCACCTTGAAGGCGGGCGACCCCTACTACTGCCATTGCCATAAAACCGCACGCTTGATAGCAGAAGAGCTCGGTCTTGCGGAACAACACTGGGAAATGGCTTTTCAGTCGCGCTTCGGACGGGCGACATGGCTGCAGCCCTACGTAGCCAAACGACTCGAGGAATTACCCGCAGAAGGGGTGAAGCATCTGACGGTTGTTTGTCCTGGCTTTGCCAGTGACTGTCTGGAGACACTGGAGGAAATTGCCATGCAGGGGCGGGACAGTTTTCTGCAGGCAGGGGGTGAACGCCTGGACTATATTCCGGCCCTGAATGACGCTGCTGCGCATGCAGGTTTGCAGGCCGAGCGGATTCTGCAGCATGCCGCGGGCTGGCCTGAAACCAGCGCTGACTTTGACCGCGGTCGTCTCGAGGCTGAACTGACGAAATCCCGAACACTTGCGCAGGCTGCCGGTGCCGCAGGCTAGACGAGGCATCCATGGCCGCAAGGAGATCTGCATGAACGCTAGCAGCATTGAAAACCCCGGGGAAGACAAAGTACTCGATAGTCAGGGGTTGGCAGCAGTGACATTCACCTTGCTATGGTCGGACGGTCGGGCAGAACATGAAGATCAAATGCACTTCGAAACGTTCAGTGTCTGGCGTGAAGCAGACTTTTTACCTGCGGCAATCGGTTCGAGGCTTCTCGAAATGCGAGCCGGAGATTCTGCCGAGGCGGTATTGTCTGTCGGAGAGGTGACTGGCTGCTGGGATGCTGCCCGACAAGTTGCCGGAAGTCCCGCCGGATTCAACCGCAGCTATCGACGTGGTCTCGATGTTGAGCCGCGTGCTGGCAGGTATTATCCGCAGGGATTCTTTCACGGCTTCCAGGAAATCGTACGCGAGTCCATCGTGCCAGCGAGGATTACGGCACTGGACGAGGAGACCATGCATGTGGACCTGAATCATCCGTTCGCGCGCTTTCCGTTCAGGGTGGTGTTTCACCTGGATCGTGTACTGCCCGGCTCGGACAGGCGAGGCGGCCGCTGTAGCAGTCCGCTCGACGAGCTTGTGCGCTTCCCGGGGCTTGCTGCACCGCTGCAGGGTGGTTTGGATACCTGTTACGGTGACGCTCTGCAGGCAATGGTGCGCATGGATGAACGGGATGACGCTGTCTTCTATAGCAGTCCGCGTATGTTGCAACACCTCGATGCGCGCGCGCTGGAGACGATCAATGCCCTCTACCGGCGTTTGATCAGCAAAGACGCTGATGTTCTTGACCTGATGGCAAGCTACGATTCACATCTGCAAGGCTGTTCGCTGCGAAGCCTGCATGCCCTCGGCATGAATGCAGATGAACTTCAGGCCAACCGTGCTGCGACTGCACGGGTCGTGCAGGATCTGAACCAGGCGCAAACGTTGCCTTTTGAAGATGCTGGCCTGGACGCGGTGGTCTGCACTGCCTCCGTGGAATATCTTACCCGGCCGCAAGGGATCTTTTCCGAGGTGTTGCGTGTACTGCGTCCCGGTGGTGTTTTCGTGGCGACGTTCAGCAACCGCTGGTTCCCGACCAAGGCCATCCAGGTCTGGAGCGAGCTGCATGAGTTCGAACGTGTTGGCATGGTTACGCAGTGGATGCAGCACGCCGGGTTTTCCGGTTTACAGACGTTCTCCTCCCGCGGCTGGCCGCGCCCGAAAAGCGATCCGCATGCAGGCGAGACCGCGCTGTCGGACCCGGTCTATGCCGTCTGGGGCTACAGGCCCATGGTGTGACCCGTGCAGGGTTGTTCCCCTGCTGGTCCATAAACTCACGGGTGGTGAACTCCGGGATCAGGATGAAATATTCATTTCCTCCTGTCAATCATGTGGCGAAACCAGCTTTCAGGCCGGGATTTTTGCAATTATCGGGTGTACTGTCGTCGTGTGGGTCTGCAATAGAGAAGGAAATGGTCACGTAATGCTATGAATAATCCTGACGAACCGCTCATTGATAACAACGACATGTCGGAAGCTTCGCTCTCAAAGGCCGACCCGGCTGTACGGCAGCGAATACAAAACCTTGTCGATAAACAGCCCTACGCAGTGCTTTGCGTGCAGGGCGATAACCAGCCGTATGGAGCGCTGGTGGCCTTTGCATTCTCGGATGACCTGCGGCATGCAGTGTTTGTTACGCCGGTCGCAACCCGCAAGTACCGTCTTCTCAGATTGTGTGATCATGTCGCACTTGTCATCGATAATCGCTCGAACAAGGCAGATGATCTGATGGATATAGAGGCCGTAACCGTTACGGGTCGGTCACAAATGATCGAACGCGGGCGCGAGTTTGACCGCTGCTCCGGCTTGCTGGTGACGCGCCATCCGTATCTGAAGTCATTTGTGAATGCGGCCAGCTGTGCATTGTTCCGCGTTGATGTTGTGCGCTTTCTGCACGTGGGGCGATTCCAGGAGGTCAGTCAATGGGTTCCGACCGCCCGCTCCTGATCCCGCTCGACGCGCCCGGACAATGGGACGAGCAGCTGGTCGGTGGCAAGGCGGCGAAGCTTGCACAGCTAATGTCTGCCGGTTTCGAAGTGCCGAGGGGTTTCTGCCTGACGACCCGGGCGTATGAAGTATTTGTGAAAGAAGCCGGGATTACTGCAGCTATCCGTATGGAGCTTGGCCGCAAGTCGATGGAGGACATGCGCTGGGAAGAAATCTGGGATGCCGCTCTGCGGATTCGGGCAACGTTTCTCGCACAGCGACTGTCGGGGGTGCTGCGTGAAACTGTCGCTGAAGGTCTGCGCGGTTTTGAGTCTTCCACGCTGCTCGCGGTTCGTTCCTCGGCAATCGGTGAAGACTCCGCCGGGCGCAGCTTTGCAGGTTTGCATGAATCGATCATCGGTGTATGTGGCCAGCAAGCCGTGGAAGATGCCGTGCGGCTGGTATGGGCCTCGCTCTGGTCGGATGCTGCTTTGCTTTACCGCAGGGAACTTGGTCTCGATCCGGTGCACAGCCGCATGGCCGTACTCGTTCAGGAGATGGTCAATGCCGACTCTTCAGGTGTTGCCTTTGCCCGCGACCCGCGCAACATAAACAGGGAATGTGCGGTCATAGAGTCAGTTCCCGGCCCGTGTGGCCTGCTTGTTGATGGACTGGTTGATCCCGATCACTGGGAACTCGACCGCAAAACCGGCTCTATCATCGCGTGGCTGCCCGGTCAGCGAGATGATATGGAACAGCCTGTTCCGCTGCTTGAAACTTGCGATCTCGAGCAGATCCTGGAGACACTCCTGTCGGTCGAGCAATTGTTTGGCTGGTCACCCGACATGGAATGGACCGGGAAATCCGGTTCACTCACGGTCCTGCAGGCCCGACCGATTACTGTTGCGGTCTCTGACGAGAATGAGAAACGGGCCTGGTATCTCAGCTTGCGACTCGGTGATGTTCGCTTGAAAGCGCTGCGCACGCGTGTCGCTGAAAAGCTTATCCCGGAATTGCAGCGATGCGATCGAGACACGCGCCGCAGCCATCGCGCGGTGGAAGAAAAGCTACTGGGACGACTTCATCCCGTTTGCGCATGGCGTGCGCCGCCTTGCAACGTATTACAACGATGCGGTGCGAGCACAAGACCCCTACGAATTCGTGGGTCTGCTGCGGAATCAACCGCTGGTTGCGACGCAACGTAACGATGCCATTGGCAAACTCGCTCAACAGCTGGCAGCAAACGTAATACTGCGATCGGCAATTGAACGCCTGCTCGCAGAATATGCCGGTCGCTTGCGGTGGCCGACATTCCGTGATGCGCTGATGCAGATCGCCGATGGCGCCGGGGAATTTGTCCGTGGATTTGACGATATGAATGATCGCTTTCTCGATATCACCTATGATCAGGAGCGGCTGCACGATCAACCTGAATTCATGTTGCGAAACCTGGTCGAGTTGTCTCAAGCTGCGAACCTGTCCTGCAGCAATCAGCGGCTGGCGGGCGACTCTGCTGCATTACTGCGGGAACGTTTGCTGGATGCAGTTGGCCCGCAACGACATGAAGAGGCGCTTGACGTTATTGAAACCGGGCGCGTTAGCTGGAAACTTCGCGACGACGATAATCTGCTGGTGGCCCGCTTGGAGAGCCAGCTGCTGCGTGCACTGGATGTGGCCGCGAAACGTCTTCGCGAGCTCGGCAGACTTTCTGGCAAGGGGCGCCCCAACGACACGCATGTCGAATCGATCGTTCGAGCCCTGCGCGAAGCATCGACCGCTCCCGTCAGGCTTGAAACAACCGCTAAAGTACCCGCCAGGCAGTCGTCTTTCACGCAGCCTGGCGAGACCCCGCGGCAATTGATCGGACAACCCGCTTCACCCGGTGTTGCCACCGGCACCGTACGCCGCATTCGCGGGGCTAGCGACCTTGGCAAGTTCAGGCGCGGCGAAGTCCTCGTCTGCGATGCGATCCAGCCGACAATGACACACCTGGTGCCGCTTGCGAGTGCCATCCTCGAACGCCGTGGCGGAATGCTGATCCACGGCGCGATCATTGCACGTGAACTCGGTATCCCCTGTGTCAACGGTGTCCGCAATGCGGCCGAGATACTGAAAAACGGCGACCTCGTGACCGTCGACGGACATCTGGGGATCGTCACGGTGGGGGCTGCCGAGTTCGACCTGGAACTGGGCGTGAAAAGCACCTGACCCGCTGCATGACTTGACTCAGTTTACGCCCAGCAAGGTGAGCAGTTCCGTCATGTTGCGGACTTCTGCATGGTCGTGTATGCCAGGATCAGCCTCTACTCCCTGGCGGTTCATCCAGATAGCGGTCACTCCCGCATTTTGCGCACCGGCAACATCGGTACCCGGTTCATCGCCGATGTGTGCGAGTTCCGCAGCACACACGTGTGCATGCCGACAGGCCTCCTCGAACATGCGAGGATGGGGTTTGGCCTTGCCGGTAGATGCTGCTGACAGTGAAAAATCAAACAGGTGCCCGAGACCGAGGCGTCCCACGTCTGCATTGCCGTTGGTGAGCGTGCCCAGGCAGTAACCGGCACTGCGCAATCTCCGTAACGCAGGCTCGACATCGCTGTAGAGGCTGACCCGGTGGCGCGCGTTGAGAAAAACTGCAAACGCAGGCTCTACCAGGCTGTCACCATAAGCGCTGGTTTGCGCCACAATGCGCAGCGAGTATTTGCGCAGTGCGGTGATGTCATGGCGCAGTTCCGGGTTTTGCTGCAGTAACTCCTGGCGCAGTCCCCACATATCCTCGAGGCTGTAGCGCAGCTTGATGCGCGGATAGTGCAGACATAGCCAGTCATACAGCGTCTGCTCGGCCGCCATCAGCACGGGTCGGTTATCCCAGAGCGTGTCGTCCAGGTCGAAGGTGAGTGCGCTGAGTTGTTTCACTGTGCCAGTTTGCCGTGACCTGCATGCCGCGTCACTGATCCACCAAACAAAATTACCGATCGCCTCGGCCGCCCGGGCTGATAGAGGCGGCCTGTGCTGATGAGATCAGCATGCGTCTCATGTCGAACAAGGGCCTGAATCGTCCATGCTTCAACTGAAATCCTGGCATGGCAATTGCGCGTTGGTTTCCTTGATAGTCATTCTGCTCTTCCAGAAACGATTCCGATAGTGCTGCACGGGATTCTCTACCTTCAGGCTGTGCATTCCCTGTGCAATGAAAAAACCGCTGGCGCCCTGTTGGGCCTTGACCAGCAAGCCATCATGTTGCTGTTTGCAGACGGCTTCTTCAGCCGCCTTGAAGAGCTGGCGACCGATCCCCTGGCGGTGAAGTGACGGCTTGACATAGATGCCATGCAGCAACAGTGCCCTGTTGTTCCCTGCGGGTATGTCCTTTTCAAAAGCCTGTTCCCAGGCAGCAATACCCATGGTATTTTCCCGGTCGTCTTCTGCCAGTATGATCTCGAAATGGTCGAGGTCCAGTGCGCCATAGCGGTAGCTCGGTAGTGATAGACGTTTGACCCGCTCCGGAATGGCCCATGTCATTAGCGCCGCTTCGATGACACGATTTATGCTGCCAAGATCAGCCTGTTTGGCGTGTCGTATGTGAATGTCTGGTGATGGCATTATTGACATGAACCCGACTGTGCAAGGTATCTGCTGCTGTCCATCGGGCTGGCTGACCTCTATATCCGTTATTCAGATTGTTTCGCCCGTCGCTCAGCGTTCAGCCTGTAAATAAGACAGGCTTGCCTCGTTGAAGGGAATCGCTGCCACACCAAAGGTTTCGACTGTCTGTTCATCGTCGCAGATGTTGCCTTCCATCAGCATCGTCAATTGGTCGCGGGTGATCGGAAAGAACGCAAACTTGTCAAGCGCCGTGGCAATGGCCCTGATAAGCACGACGGGAGCGGGAAGCGCCCGTTTGCCAGTCCCGGTGGCATGCGCAATGGTCTGCAGGATGTCTTTCCAGGTCAGGGCGTCGGGTCCGCAGAGCGCGTAAACATGTCCTGCAGTAGCGGGCATTTGCAGGGATTTTACAAAGACCGCGGCGACATCCTTCACGTGCACGGGTGACATACGGAACATGCCGGCTGCCGTCGGCAGCATGCCGTCGTAAAAAAGTGGTGCCGGCAGCGGCGAACGTATTACCTCACGGTACAGTCGGGTGGCAAACTCCATGCGGCCGCGCGGATCGCCGAATAACACGGAGGGCCTGAACACGGTCCAGTCCAGTCCGCTGCTGGCAAGATACTGCTCTGCCAGGTACTTGCTACGCTGGTAAGCGGTTCCATCAGGCTTCACACCATTGGCGCTCATCAGGATAAATCGCCGTACGCCGGCCTCTTGTGCGGCATCAATGGCTTGTTTTGCACCCTCGAAATGCAGCGCCTCATATGTCTCGCCGCGTGCCGGTGACTCACGCAGGATGCCGATGTTGTAAATCACTGCATCCGCATCGGCGATTGCTGTTCGTACCGCGACAGGATCGCTGATGTCGCCATCAACCAGTATGCATTGCCCGGGTTGTTGTACCTTGTGTTTACTGGAGGCGCGAACCAGTAACACGGGTTGGTGCCCCTGTTCCAGCAGCGCGTCGATGAGGTAGCTGCCGACGAAGCCGGTGCCGCCAAAAATTGTGACTTTCACAGTCTGTTCCTTTCTCTTCGGGATCATCGGTTATCGGTCGTGATCGCACAGCCACCTGAGCCGCAGCGGCGCCGGTAGCGCCATGCCGCGAAACGGCGGTAGACGAACCCGAGCGGGGTACGCATACCGGTTGTCGAGACCAGTCGTGCCAGCCACCGGTATGCCGGCAGATGGTCCCATATAACCACGAAGGCATCCACGCCACGCTGCCACTGACCGCTGCCGTCGAGTACGTGCAGTTCTGCCATGGCGCGCTGCAGGTCGAGACCGTAGTCGGCCAGCGCGACAGACTCGCTGCTCGCGTCTACCCAGTGCAGCCGTTCAGTCCTGTCGATGCGTCGATAGTGTGCAATCTCCCGGCGGCAGAGCGGGCAGGACCCGTCGAAGAATACCACCGGCCGTGGCTTGTCAGTGAGCGTCTCTAAAGGATGTCTTGTAGCCACCGGTCGGTCTCCTGTAAGGCTGCCGGGATTACCGGCTGGTGCCGTAGCAGCATGCTTGGTGTCGCTCAAAAGCGGTGCTGCAGCTGTAAAAAACATTTGTAAAAATTGTACAAGAATGTATAATACATGTAAATAAATTGTATAATATTTAAATCAAGTCGACTGTCATGAGTCGTCCACGATCGACCGCGGAGGAGAAGACTGTGAAAAGCTACGTAAAGACCCGCAGTAGCAGTGTTGTCCTTGCAGGGCAACGTTTGCTGCGGCGCCCTGGCACAGCTGTGAACCCGCGGGGCGCTGGTCAGTGTCGAGTCCGATGTTTGCATAATGGTGGATGATGATGCCCGTATTTGACTGCCATGCAGAGATAGGCCGGCTTCGTACCTTGCTCGGTATATTGGGAGCCGCGGTCGCATCCTGTTTTTTTATCTGGTTGCTGCTTGGCTGGTTTGATTGGGTGCCAACGATGGTGGATGTATTTGGTGCAGCCGGTATGCGCACACCGGCATCCGTCACAGTGGCAGGGTTGCTTCTTGCAGCAATCGCATTTTGGGAGTGTTAACAGAGGGTTTTATTCAACTACTGGAGATATGTCGTTATGTTCAAGCTTTCCGATTTTTTCATCTTGCTGGCCGTTATTGTCTCATTCGCCATATCGGCCTACCTGTGGTTCAACGGTTTTCGTGACCAGGGCATTTTTACCGCGATTTGGGTTCCATCCATTCTCGCGTTTGGTATCTATTTCAAGCTTGCAGCGCTTGCAGCCAGGAGGGAAGTATCATGAGTAGCGAACCCGAGATTCTTTACCCCGCAATTTTTGTATTCAGCATGTTGCTGATTGGGCTTGTACTCACCATGTGGGAGTTTTCTCGCATTCAAAAGGCCGCCCGTGACAAGGATAACAGGCAGCATCCCGTTGACGGCCAGAATGCTAAAGCCGTGGATGCCGGTGTGCGCAAGGTGTCAAGTTTCTAGTATGTCCCGATGCGGACCTGCAAGTCACAGCCAGCAACAACATGAGTGGTTTTTATTCATTCTTGCACAACTGCTGATTGCAGACTAAGAGATGCTTTCAGAAGAGGCATGGCGCGGCTGAGTAGAACAGTGAGATCTACGATACCACCGCGAACGATATGTTTTTGTCCTCACAGGCATAGAAGGGCGTGTCGTAGTAGACAAACAGCAGGGGTTGTTTAATGCCAGATTAGTGAGCGACAGCCATGCAGCAGAAACAGACCATCCCGGTCAGCAGGGCATATTCAAGAAGTGGCGGGTTCATCACTCAAGCATGCTGGTACTCACATCACACCCGGGTAGCGAGGATTGTGCATGAACACGACACTGAAATGCCGGCAGGGGTCAGGCCGTGTGCCGGGGAACTGGATGTTAGCCAGCTACCCGACAGTATGCGTGAACGCCTGCTTGCCGCCGCCAGGATCAATGCCCTGACGGAAATAGAAACCTTGATTGGAGAGCTGAAAGTGCTCGGTACCGGTGCGCACCGCCGGGCCCCGGGAGTTTGGCGATCGTGGTTAATAGATGTGCGATGAGTACCAGCAGATCCTCCATGGCAAAGCAGGGTAGGGAAGGTTTCGAGCAAGAACAAGACTGTCAAACTTGCTTTTTTCAGGTAATGATTAGCCATTCGCCTGACACAGCGCGTTTTGCTGGTTTTCCCGGGTGATGATAGATTCGCCGGTTCCCAGCCAGAATCCCAGACTTTTCTCCAGGAATTCATCCCAGGGCATGTAGTGAGATCCATCGCAGGAAAAGTTCAGGCCGACCATTCCATTGAAAATATTGAGTGAGCCTGTGCGCAGGTAGATGGTTTCATCCATGAAGCGCAACTCACGAAAGGTAAAGTCGTCCGATCAAGGAATTTTCAATGATATCGTGTTGCTCCAGGCGGGCCATGTACTGAATATTTCAACCACGACGTTCCATGCGGGATCTTCTCGGTCACGCACTGAACCTGGCGAGCCACCAACCGGATGCGGCGCTCTGACAAAAGTGCTTTCCTGGTACCTGCGCGAGTACCAGGATGCGCTCAGTCGTGTGCGGTTTCATCTGGAACACGGAAGACGGTTGGTTGAGATCGACACAGTATTGCTCGAGCGAAATGGACGAGATGGACTATGTCTGAGTCTTGATCGGCTTGCGGAAAAAACGCCGAGTGGCAGCTTCCAGACAAACTTCGAGTCTGATTTGAAAGTAACATTTCATGCGAACATGGCTTTGCCGGCCAAATTATTCGAGGGACAGAATACACAGGCTTGCAAGGTATTAGATCCAGAGTGGTTTTCATTCAACACGTCCGAATCCAGGGTTGAGATGGCCCTCAAATGTGCCGAGGCCAATCTGCGAGACCAGATGCCCTATATTGTCTCTGCACAAGATCCACTGTTTACAGCTGCAGAAATCAACATTCAGAAAGAGTTCGATGCAAATACGCAACGTATCAGAGTCAGTAGTGCCGCAAAAGGCAAGAAATTGGTCTATTTAGCAGGAATTAATGTTGAAGCGCCTTGCCGAAGTGGTAAATTCCTGTCGGAAACCGAGATTCTCCCGTGGCAAGTATATATTCAGGACGATGAAGGAAAATGTGAAGTCTTGAATCAGGTGACACTTATGCGCAGGCTTAGAGAGGCAAGCCCTGTCAATCCCGATACGATCAATCTCGACAAGGTGCTTCAGCAGGGGGAGCCTGATGATCAATGAATGTAATGCAGGGTGAAGTGCAAAAGAATAGTTCAGTACTCGGCGCAGGCATGAGTTGCAAAGATGGTTCAGATTGATCGACCTGGCGAGGAGTGACAGCAGCCCTGTCGGATAACCACGACACCTTAAGAACTGCTTCGATCCTGAACTTCTCCGCATGCCGTTTCCCTCCGTGTTGCAGAGCAGAATTTCGATGTTTACTATCAGGTGATTTCCAATCGATCAAGGGGTGACAGGTATTCAACCACGGGTTAAGTGATAACCCGACTACCTGGTTAAAATCAGGTGCTCTGCTCACGTGTCTAACCATGCGCAGGGTAAATATTAGGCCCGGTGCATCGGTTTTTCCGGCGAGATTAATAATTCACCACAGACACGCTGCCAGCCGTTAAATTCAATTTATCTCTGGCTACCTCCCATCCTTACACGGGAACGCAACTCGCATTGCCTTGATTACCAGGTTGGGAGCGTACAGACCCAGCTTATCCGGGTGGTCGCGCAGATATACAATAGTGATGTTAATTAACTCACTTTTGCTTACTTCGGGAGGAAAACAAAACAGTGCGTGACTAGTATCTATCACCCCTCCGACGTAGCCAGCGCAGAAACTGTCGGGTGCGGCTATGCAGTGCTGTATCAGATCGTTTCCGGTTGTCAGTCTCGCCTGGACAGTCCCAACCATTGAAACTGCGAGGACTGCAGCGACCATAAGATTCATTTTGGTCATAAGCATTAATCTTCCGTTCACGGGTTTTCGGTGAAACTCGCCTGAGTAAAGATCGATTCAATTCTCTGGTAATCGATGCTTATGCGTTCACCGGCCACGGGCCGAAACAAGTTATTGGCAAAGGCCACATGTGCCGGATGCTCACGGTAGCTATCGATGACCGCTGGATGACAGAAATGCACCAACCAGGTGTAGTGATACTTCGCATCTTCCTTCACCGCACGGCCAGTGACTGCCTCTCGTACACCGGGAATGGCGCCAAGCACCCGCCGACCCTCTGCCATTATAGCTTCTATTTCCTGCGTGGCTACCCCGGTTACGTTGTAAATGATCAGGTGCTCTACTGGAGCCCAGGGTGTGCATTGGGCCAGGAGTTCCGCAGCACGATCATTACTTCCCCACAGGCGCATGCAACGCTCGACTTCCTCGCTGATAGCCTTGCGCGCTCCTTCGAGCAAGCCGGTGTAACCGCCTTGCTGTTCGATATTGCCGCGAATGCGTCGGCCCGCCGCGTCCGACAAGGCTGTGTAGTAATTGATCTTGCTTACACCGCTGGCAATCAAAAGTCGGAACTGCTCGTCGCTCAACCCGGTGCCGCCATGGATGACCGGCGGTATCTTCAACGCGCGATTGATCTGCGCCAGGCGTTCGAAATCGAGCTTGGGATCGCCCCGCATACGCCCGTGCACGGTGCCGATGGAAACCGCTTGGAAACCGCTATCTATGGCGATTGATCTACGAATATGACGGAAGCTACTATGTGGATGCTGCAACAGTCGGCTGGAATGAGGTTGCAATCCGAGGCGCTTCTGTTGACAAACTTGATGTGGCCGGTGACTATCCCTGGCTTTTACGCGATAGTATTCAGGCGCAGGATATTGAACGGTTTCGCTGGTTCTCCGACGGTTTTATTGCGCGAAATCCGGACAATCATCTGATGATCATGGATGTTCGCTATTCACTTGTTCCCAACGAGCTTTCGCCATTATGGGTGATCCGGCTGAAGCCGGAAGAACCCTGGCAACATGTCGATTATCTGAATACCCGAGACCTGACTTCCAGGAGTCGCCAGCGGTTTCTGGAAATGCTGATTTAGCCGGAAACAACCAGCCGGGGGCTCATTAATGGCGTTGTTTGCAGGGGAGTGCTTTCATGTCTTTCTACAACAGTCCCGTGTCCTGCAAGGCCCTGGTCACCGTAGCTTCGGAAAAACCATGGATACGGTGCTGATCGATAAACAGGATTGGCACGCCCCTGCCATTGACCTCCTTATAAAGTTTTGCTCCGATGGCATTTGTTTCCATATCATATTCACAATAGTTGATATTGTTTTTGTCGAGAAAGCGAATCGCGGCCTTGCAGGCGGGGCACCAGACCGCACCGAGCATCAAGACATCCGGCGCGCCTTCCGTATTCAACCTGCCAGCCTTGTTGCCCTGTTGGCCGGGTACAGTTACCTCGCCCTCGCAATAGGTATGCTCAACAGACATACGCTGTGCCTGAACAATGATAAGCAGGATGAGCACTGCAAATATGGCAAGCCCTGACAGGGGTTTCCGTGATGGCTTGCTGGCTTTCGTTGCCATCGGGTTTGTCTGGATTTAAAGCGGAACCAGCTTATTTCGAAGCAGTGTCATGTTTTGTCTTCAGGTGGAGTATGTCTTCCAGTGCAAGCCCGGTCATGCCATGAATCGTGCGCCAAAGGTAATAAAAGATTGCCAGCATCATGAGCATGGAGGGGATGGCGATCATCGGATAGCTGAGCAGGGTCAGCCGCCCGAGTTCCTCGTTGAAAGCGGTGCTACCTGCCGGGCTGGTAACAATCCACTTGGCAAGGATGTAGTTCATCGCAGCCGAAAAGAAAAAGGTGCTGCCCAGCAGATACGTGGCGTTCAACAGGTGACCTTCAAACGCTGCGGTATTCCCTAGATTCTCGAGTTGTTGCCTGATCTTGCCGACATCCATAACCGCAGGGTTATAGAGCAGGGTTCTGATTAGTGGATAACGAGTGCGCGTGGAGACCAGCACCGCTATACCGATCAGCCCGGGGATAGCGGCTTCCTTGACGGCCAGCCACTGCGGGTCGAGTTGCAGCAGACCGATGCCGCCGGTAAGCAACACGCTGATTAACCCCAGTAGCGCAATAAAATTGAATTTCCTGTACTTCAGAAGTTCGTAAAGGCCCCAGCCCAGAGGAAACGCCAGTGCCACAATCAGCGCAGTACTTGTTCCAAGACCATCATCTCCGCTGAACTTCATCAGGATTATGGAGGGAATAATAATGCTGAACAGCAGGTCAACCAGCGGGCGTGGCTTATGCTCAGGCGATGTTTGTGTGGAGGTGGCGGGGTTGTTGGTCATGCTGTATCTCTATGTCTGATATGGATTTTCAAAAACGCCTTAGCGGTCAGCTATTGCTCATCCATTTGTGTCTGGAGTGAATTCTGTAACACTGGTATTGCGACCGGGTCAACCATCACGACCACATAGTGAGCGGCGGATCATACATCACTGCACGCAGGATATCGCTGCGCGAAACGATACCTATCAACTTGTCCTGATCATCGGCAATGGGCACGGAGTGGAGATGGTATTCCAGCATTACCTGTGCCACCCGGCGAATATCCGATACCGGGTCAGCGGTAATGACCCCTGGCGACATGGCATCTGCCACACGCTTGCCACTCAAATACTGCATCTTGCCATCGTCGATGATGATGAACTGCAATAAATCCTCAACCGACAACATGCCGACAATGCGATGTTCTGCACTCATGACTGGCATCTGCCGGAACCCCTGTTGCTGAAAGTGGCGCTGGGCATCAAGTATCCCCATCTCAATAGACACGGTATTGACCGGATAACTCATTAACTGGTAGGCGTGGTAAACCGGTTCCCGCCGGTTAAGGTGGCGCATTTCACGGTAGGCCTCTATGGCCTTGCTGGATACAGGGGCCTTTCCGCTATCACCGCGGCCGCTGTCCGGAATCAGTCGCGGATCTTGTTCAAACGCTTTCGACCGTGAACGTATCCGCGCGCTGTCCTGTGCCTCACGCACCTTGCGCAGGTTCTCCAGTGTGTCACGAAAGCTGCGGCCCTGGATGTCGTAGATGGCAAACATGAACTTTTACTCTGAGTGATTCGTAAATATTAAATGAAGCATGTTAA
Source organism: uncultured Ectothiorhodospiraceae bacterium (assembly GCA_947258515.1). Lineage (GTDB taxonomy): Bacteria > Pseudomonadota > Gammaproteobacteria > UBA9214 > UBA9214 > UBA9214. The sequence goes on along the minus strand of CAMYIO010000071.1, from coordinate 2,989 downwards.
TCTGATCATGCCGCAACCCGTGTCATTGATGTATGCCCCTGGATCAAGCTCCACCCTCACCCGAGACCCGCCAGGAACGCGACCAGTATCCCCACCATGAGAAATCCGCCCATGAAACTGAAGTCCTTGCGGCTGACCAGGGCATAGCCCGACAGGCCAAGGAAAACGACTCCAGTGCCACCGAGCGCGGTCATAACGAGTTGCGGCCCGTTGGGCAGGCTTAGATAGGCATTAAGCAGTGGGCCAAGAGTGTAGCCCATGAAGCCGGTCAGCGCGAATACCATCGCCAGTCCGAGCCCGCTGTTGCGGAAGCGGGTTGTAAGGAACAGCAGGCCGAAGTAGCCGGCCAGTGTCAGTACCAGACCGGGATGGGGCAGGTTCAGCGCCATTGTAATACCTGCAGTGACCGAGCTGAACAGCAGGGTCAGTGCCAGTAATGCATAGGTGTTGCGCAACACACGGTTGCTCGTGATGGACAGCGCAGGAACATTGACCGTGCCAGTTGTATAATTATTCATATCAGGGTGCCTCCATATTGCGAATGAGTTTAATCAGTAGCGTCTGCTCGCGAAGTGATCACTGGCCTGTTGCAAGAAGATGCGCATGCCGTGCTGCCAGCTGGTGCCGTCTGTTGCCTTGTTGTGCCAGGCGGCGCTTAACCGTGCGGGCAGTGCGCCCGACAGCACGATCGATGGCGGTGTACATATCTGACTGAACATCCTCGACAACCACGACCGGTAATCCCTCCAGTCTCACCTCAACGAGGCAGCATTTGTCGACGCCGCCTCGTGGTCCGTTAAGGTCTGACAGTCTGACGCGTACGCGCAGCACGCGACTGCTAGAGTAAAAGAAGGTGAAGCCAAGACGATTGTGCACATGCTTCTTGAGTGCCTCGGTCAATGAAAAACCGCGTGCTTGAATGTCTGTTCGCATGGTATTTCCTCTCGCTGTCTTGTTTGGCTCCAGTAACACTCTATCGGCTTGCTGATGGCAGATGAAGTCGGAATGCAGCGTCGAATAGTTCGGAAAAATCGAATGAAAACGCCAAATAGACAGTCTGCAGTAACACCTGCACTGCACGGATCATGAACCCGCGGCGCCAGCGCGAGTATCGGGAGTGTTCCGTGAATTCAGCAAGGCGATAAAAAGGCGCAGCAGAGACCGGACTGCTACAGCTTGAGTGGGTATTCCAAAGGAGGGTGGTGACAGGCAATCCAGTATGGATCTGTGCCTGTTTTCAGGAAGATGTAAACAATTCGCTGCGGGCTGTTTCGGTGATCGCGGCAACTGCCGGGTGCTTGATGCGGCGCTCGGCAGAAATGGCATAGAAACGTTCCTTGATGTCTTCGCTACGCCCGATAACACGCACGCCGTATTTCGCGACAACATCATCCTCAACAGCCGTCGGCGAGGTGAAGACACCGGCATCCGCTTCTCCGAAAGCCTTCATCAGTGCGCGATCCTCAAACTCAGCGACAACCACCGGCTTTATATCCTGACGTTCAAACCATTGCTCAAGGCTGCGTCTCAACGCGCTGCTGGCCGTCGGCATCAACATCGGAGCGCCATCGAGGGAGTGCGGAAATCCGCTTGTATACTTTCGTGCTTTCTGGTGCGTGGCGAAGAAACTGAGACCGGATTCACCGAGCAGGTGATTGTAGGCGCGAATATTCAGTGCCGGACTCAATGGTGCGTCGGCCAGCACAAGATCGAGTTTATGCACCGACAGGTCAGCGAGTAAATCGGCCAATGCCGCTTCCTGGCAAACGAGTCGCACGGGTTCCTGCATATGCAGTACGGGCTCCAGCACGCGGTAAGCGAGCAGCTTGGGCACCACCATCGCGACGCCAACTGTCAGAGTGAGTGCCGTGCCCGGTATGCGTCCCTGCATAACGTCCTGCAATTCATCACCGAGGCGGAACATCTCATCGGCATAGGAAAACACCAGGCGGCCGGTCTCGGTCAGAGCCAGTTTGCGGCCGCTTTTCTCAAACAGCCTGGCATTCATCTGTTCCTCGAGTTCACGCAGCTGGCCGCTGATAGTCTGGGGTGTGACATGCAGCATCTCTGAGGCGCGTGCAATGGTGCCGTGGGCGGCAACCGCCCAGAAGTAACGCAGGTGCTTGTAGTTCAGGCTGGACATCAGAGGGTGAAAATAAATCCTGTCAGCAATAAACCGCCGATGCCAAGCCACAGGCTGCCAGCCAGTTGCCAGCGTTCCTCATCATCACTGCAGCGGCGCAGTCTTAACAAACCCTGTTCCATGGTTTGCCTCAGCCGCTCATGGTGCTTGCGTGCTGTTGACTGCAATGTCTTGATAGCAAGCTCCCCGGTGTGGACCAGGTGCAGGATTCCGCGTCTGCATCGCAAGGCAAGACCTCTTGCCGCCAATCGATAGGGGCGGGTGGTGATGCGCACGGGAAAATGCCGTCTTGCCAGTAGCACCAGTAGGGAAAGAAGTACCCCCAGGAACACCGGTACCGTGTTGGTCATGAGCTGCCCCGCCTGCGCAATCACAAAGGGAAAGACGGCAATGATTGCCAGTAGCATCAACCACGCGGTTATCGATTCAGTCGGGAGAGGGGAAGGCTTGCTGACGCGCAATCCCCGGACAAGAAACAGGAAGCGCACCATCAGCAGCGTGGTTGCAAATGCGGAAGCCGCGAGCAGCGTTATCAGCTGCTGCGCGGGCTCGGGAAGACTGGATGTGAGTACGGATTTGGCAAAGGCGCCACTGGTCAGGGGCGCGCCTGCCAGGGCGAGTGCCAGAAACACCAGTCCCACCTGAATCCACGGACGCAGACCATCGCGCTCGACGAGGCCCAGTCCGAGAAACAGGGCCCCCTTTACCAGCGCGTGGTGCGCCGCATAGATGACCACTGCAGCGATCATGACAGGTGCCGTCTCAGGCCAGGCCAGTGCGGCTCCCATACCGCTCGTCAGCACACCCATCTTGCTGATACTGGAATAGCCCAGCAGTAAGCGTGGA
>CAMYIO010000070.1 GCA_947258515.1 uncultured Ectothiorhodospiraceae bacterium | reverse complement strand
TGTTCTGGCTGGATGCTCACTGGTGTTCCGCGGATGATACGGCTGGCAGTGATTCCCAAAGCCCCTTGCTGAATGAATTGCAGGCTATCGGATCACTGCATCCATCCAGTGTCTTGCTTGTTGATGATGCACGGCTGTACCTGGCACCGCCACCTGAACCCCACAGGCTGGCGGACTGGCCGGACTTCCACGAAATTGTCCTTGCGCTGCTGGCGCTCAGTCCGAAACATCGCCTCATGGTATACAACGACATAGTGGTCTTTTATCCACAACATCTGCGTCCGGAATTATCTGATTATGCCCATAAACAGGGGGAAGACCTGCTGCGGCTGATGCGCGATGCGCGCAAGCAAAGGCGCAAGTCGAAACGGTGGTGGCGCCCCAGTTGAGAGCAGGCATGCTTCCGCTGGGGGTGCTGATCCCGACACGCAATTCCATGCAGTGGCTGGATCGTCACCTGGCTGCATTACTGCCGTGGTTACACCGTGTGCAGGAAGTGGTGGTTGTGGACAGCCATTCCTCGGATGGTACTGCCGAGTATCTGCGTCAACACCTTGCCGGCCAGAATATAAAGCATTTTTCACATCCACCTGGCTTGTATGAGTCATGGAATTTCGGCCTCAGCCAGCTTCGGTCTGAATGGGCTTACATAGCGACTGTCGGTGACAGTGTGCCCGAAGCGACCATCGAAGAACTGGTAGCCGTGGGGCAGGCTAACAGTAGCGATCTGGTCATCAGCCCGCCAACCATGGTGTCAGAGTCAGGCAAGCCGCTCGAGAAGCAGTGGCCGATTCACAAGTACATAAAATGGAAGGCTGCAGACCGGGCCGGCCTGATCAGCGACTTTGAGGTATTTCTATGGAATACGCTTTCCGTGCCGGGTAGCCTGATTGGCAGCTCGGCAAGCAATATCTATCGAACTGAATATATTCAGGCGCACCCGTTTCCAGAGGATTATCGTCATGCAGGCGATACGGCGTGGGCAGTGGGGAATTCCTTTGCTGCGCGCTGGGCTATTGCACCTGGGTTGCACTCTGATTTCCTGGTTCACCCTAAGACACACAGGTCCCTCGAGCCGGTGCGACATCAAAGCCGCGAGTGGCTACACGAACTGGCGCAGGCTATATTCGAGTCTGTATCAGTTGACAGTTATCCGGAAAAATCACTTTATGCAGCTTTGCTGAAAGATTATTGGGATGCATCACTATGTGCACTGAAGGCCAACCGTAATTATTCAGAGTTGCGTAAACGCCGTTATCCATGGTTTCTTTATGCTGCCGCATGGCGTGAGCGCTCCAGACGCGACGGGCAAGCGGGGCGTGCAGACCGGATCCGTACGCGTATTCTTGAGATTTTTGCGGAGACCAGTGATCCTGCAGGTAACAGCTGAACTGTTTTCTGAACCCTGCTCAGGCTGAATGACATGAGTTCAGGGTGCCGGGGTCCAACGGGCTTGATCAGTCGTTTACCTGTAACGGTGTCCTTAATGGCGCTGCACTGAGGGGATGCCTGACCAGGGCATGAATTATTGCCGGGCTTTTCTTTGTTCGCGTTTCAGCCGTCTTACACGTCGGGGTTTTTGCGGGTAGAGTTTTTCTTCACCCTCCGGCCTTTTTTTGAAGCGCCGGTGCAACCACAGGTATTGTTCGGGATTCTCGCGTACCTGTGTCTCGAGCAGGGCGTTAAAGCGGGTGGCATCCGCTACTTCACTCTCACCCGGGAAATCCTTGAGTGGCGGCTGGATTGTCAGTGCGTAACCCCTGTCATCCGGCAGCCGCTTGATCTCGAAGGGCAGCACTGCAGCGCCGGTGATCTTTGCCAGCTTTGTTGTCGCCGTCAGCGTGTTTGCCTGGATACCAAAAAACGGAGCAAAGACACTGTTTTTGCGTGCCTGACTCTGATCCGGTGCATACCACACCACTTCTCCGTCTTTCAGGGCCTTGATGAAACCACGAATGTCATGGCGGTGAATGAGACGGTGCGCATATTTATTGCGGGCCGCTGTCAGAATGTGGTTGGACAGGGGGTTGCGCAATTCCTGGTAGGTAAAGCACACCGGGTAACGCCTGAGCAGCACCCTGCCGGCGAAATCCACCGAGCAGAAGTGCCCGCTGAGCAACAGTACGCCCTTGCCCTGGGCCTGTGCTGCCTCGACGTGTTCCAGTCCCTGTACCTCTCCCATTCCGTCAAAGAATGTATTGGGTGCCCAGATGCTGGCGGCCTCCTCCACCAGGCTGAGCCCCGTCGATCTTACAATACGCCTGTAGAGTTGCTGCCGTTCCCTGTCGTCCTGTTGCGGGAAGCACAGTGCCAGGTTGGTGTTCACTATCAGCCGACGGTAAGGGTTGATCAGCATAAAGAGCCTGCCCAGTGCGGGCCCCGCGGCAAGCTGCAGGCGGTAGGGCAGCAGTCGCAGCAGCCGGGCCAGTGATAGACCCAGCCACGTTGGCCAGAAACGCGGCGCAACAAAGCTTGCGTTTGCGGTGTGTTCAGGTGTTGCTTTCAAGGGTATCGCTGTGCTGCCTGGACTGGGCGGTGTACAGCTGCGCATAGACGCCGTTCAGTTGCAGCAATTCGTCATGTGAACCGGCTTCTACTATACGGCCGTCTTTCATGGCCAGGATACGGTCTGCATCTTTTATGGTCGACAGGCGGTGCGCGATAATGAGGGATGTCCTGCCGCTACGCAGTTCATCCAGCGCCAGCTGGACGATTTTTTCCGATTCAGTATCCAGTGCCGAGGTGGCTTCATCAAGAATCAGGATCGGTGCATTCTTGATCAGGGCCCGGGCAATGGCGATGCGCTGGCGCTGCCCTGCCGACAGGCGCACTCCGTTTTCGCCGATCAGGGTATCGAATTGCTGTGGCAGCTTTTCGACGAACTCAAGGGCATGCGCCTTCTCCGCGGCTGCCCGGATCTCGTCTGCGGATACGTCCTTGCGTTGTGCACCGTAGGCAATATTACTGGCGACGCTCTCGTTGAACAGGATGATGTGCTGGCCGACGTAGGCAATCTGTTTGCGCAGGCTGGCCAGCTTGATCTCCTGGGTATCTACGCCATCAAGGAGAATCTGGCCGGCTGTCGGGTTGTAGAAGCGCGGCAACAGATTGAAGAGTGTCGTCTTGCCGCCACCGGAAGGGCCAACCAGGGCGACGGTTTCACCGGACTTGATCTCGATGTTGATGTCATGCAGCACCGGTCCCTCGGTGCCGTGATGGGTATAGGATGCATTTAAAAAGCGGATATTGCCCTCCGCACGGTCGATTATTTTATGTCCCTTGTCGATTTCCGGGAGCTCGTCCAGCAGTGCAAAGATACTTTCTGCTGCTGCCAGTCCGTTCTGCAGTTGTACGTTGACCCGGGTAATGCGTTTGATCGGTGATGACAGCAATGCCAGTGCGGTAATCAGCGCGACAAAAGTGCCCACCGTGATTTCACCGGACCTGGCCTGAACCGCTGCAAAATAGACCACAATGGAGAGTGTGGTGATAGTGAGCATTTGCACCACTGGAACGTTCAGCTCGGAGGCAACGACAACCTTCATATGGTAGCGCCGAATCCAGTTGCTGACCTTGTTAAAGCGCTTGTTCTCGTGTTTCTCGCCACCGAAAATCTTGATTTCACGGTTGCCGCTGATGCCTTCCTGTACTACGTGTGTCAGTTCTCCCACGGTATCCTGCAGATCGCGGCTGAGGTGACGCATGCGCTGGCTGAAGTAGCGAACTATCAGTGCCATTGGCGGCACGATGACCATGATAATCAGTGTCAGTTGCCAGTTCAGGTACAGCGCATAGGCCATCAGCCCGATGATGATCAGGGTGTCCTTGACCAGTGTAATGATGACGTTGGTGGCTGCATTGGTAACGCGTGTAACGTTATAGGTAAACTTGGAGATAATGTTGCCGGATGACTGGTTGTCAAAATAATGTAGCGGGAGTCTTTGCAGCTTGTCGAACATTTCACGCCGCAAGTCCATGACCATGTGGTTGGCTACCAGTTTCATGCCGTAACCGCTGATGAAGCTGGCGATGCCGCGGATAAAAAACAGCAGTATAAGTAACAGTGGCAGGCGAATGAGATTAGTGGAGCTGTTGGCGACAAAGCTCTCGTCCAGCAACGGCTTCATGATGGCCGGCATGGCGGGCTCGGTCGCGGCAAAGGCCGCCGTCGCCAGCAACGAGAACAGAAAGGCCTTGCGGTAAGGTAGTACGTACTTTAACAGGCGTATGTATAAGTCTTTAGTATTCATTTGGTTGCGAATTTTCACAAAATCCCCGGCGGCGGCTCGCGGCAGCCGTGAGCGTACCCGCCTGCCTGTCGTGATACTACACCATGTCCCCGAAACATGGCTCATATCGGGGCCATGGCCATGGCTGGCGGGCCGGCAGGGGCGCGGTCATAATGGCGTATTTCACACCTGTGCTTATGTATAATAATCGCCTCGCAGGCTGAAACGGCTTACTGAATGCGTTTCAGTAATTATTTCTATAAAAACATTCGAGGTTCCTGGTATGCCAAATCCCGATACCGCGTCTGCCGCCGTTGACGGCAGCCTGATTCCGTCAAATGCGGAAAACAGCTACGCGGTCACCCCGGCAGATTTACCCTTGCACTGTCCCATGGAGGGCATGAGCCTGTGGAATTCCCATCCACGGGTCTATCTTTCCATCGAGGCTACCGGTAAGGCCAAATGCCCCTACTGCGGCGCCGACTTCACACTGAGGGACTGACAGCCGGCAGCGTCCGTGCGGACCTTGCTGCACGGCAGGGCGAGTCCAGGGTGGTGTGGCGTTTCAGCGATGCCAAGGCCGGTCACGACAGCCAGAGCCTGGGGCTGCTTGATGCCCTGAGGCGCCGTATACCCCTGGTCAGCTATGATATAACCGTTACTCCCGGTGCGGGTATGGACTGGTTTCGTGGCCGTTTTCCGGCCGCCTCGCTGTTGCCGGACCCGTGGCTGGTAATCGGCGCCGGTCACTCCACCCACCTGCCATTACTCGCCGCCCGCCGTGCCCGGGGCGGGAGGGCGGTGGTATTGATGACCCCGGACCTGCCGAAACGCTGGTTTGACCTGTGCGTGATTCCGGACCATGACCGTCCACGGCCGGCGCCCAATGTGCTGGCGACTCGCGGTAGCCTCAACCGCATGCAGGCGGTTAACCCTGCTGCGGGTAGCAACCCTGGCAGGCGCGGGCTGCTGATGATTGGCGGTCCATCGCGCCACTATCACTGGGACCACGAGCAGGTCGTTGAGCAGCTCGCCGGTGTAATCCGTTATTCCCCGGTACACCACTGGGTACTGACGACATCGCGGCGGACGCCGCCCGGTTTCGCGGAACGTGTCCGCGACATGCTCTTCAATCGCAATCTTAAACTCACTATTCACTCCTGGCGGGACACGCCGGACCCGTGGCTGGCCGTGCAGTTGCAGCGCGCCTGTTGCACCTGGGTAACGGAAGACAGTGTCTCCATGATTTACGAGGCACTGACGGCGGACGTCCCCGTGGGCCTGCTGACGGTACCGCCGCGCCGGCAGGACCGGATTGTCAGGGGTGTGGAGGCGCTGGTCGCCACGGGTAACGTGATGCGTTTCAGTCACTGGTCCCGGGGTATTCCGCTGCCGCGTTCCGTGGAGGTCTTTGATGAGGCCAATCGCGTTGCCGGGCAGATTTGCGGGTGCTGGGGGCACACATAAAGAAATCCCTGACGGTGTTGCAGGTGTTGCCTGCGCTGCAGGGCGGTGGCGTTGAACGCGGGACCCTGGAGGTAGCGGCGGAACTGGTGCGCCGCGGGCATCGCTCGCTGGTGGTCTCCGCGGGAGGCCGATTGTGGCCGGAACTCCTCGCCGGCGGCAGCGAGCACATATGCTTTCCGCTGGGGCGCAAGTCACTGTCAAGCCTGCGCCATATCCCACAGCTCAGACGTCTCCTGAAGTCAGCCAGGGTCGATATCGTGCATGCCCGCTCGCGCCTGCCGGCGTGGATCACCTGGCTGGCCTGGTCCGGTCTGGATGCGGGGACACGGCCGCGCTTTATGACCACGGTACACGGTCTGTACTCGGTGAACGCCTACAGTGCCGTGATGACGAAGGGCGAGCAGGTGATTGCGGTATCCGCTGTCGCGCGCGACTATGTCCTCGAACATTACCCCGATGTCGATCCGGCACGGCTTCATGTTATCCACCGCGGTGTCGATCCGGCGGTTTTTCCGAAGGGGTTTACACCTCGAGAGGCCTGGCTGGCAGACTGGATTCGCTGCTATCCGCAATTGCGTGACCGTTATGTCATTACCCTGCCGGGCAGGGTCGCAGCACGCAAGGGGGTGTTTGACTTTATCGCCTTGATTGCCGCGCTGAAACACGCCGGACATGACGTTCATGGCCTGATCGTCGGTGAGATTGCAAAGCGCGACCGGAACCTGGCCAGTCGACTGAATATGGCCGCGAAAGCTGCCGGTATCGCCGATGCGATTACCTGTACCGGTTTTCGCGAGGACATTCGCGAGATCATGTCGGTCTCCAGTGCCGTGGTGTCCCTGTCGAGTTACCCGGAGGCCTTTGGCCGTACCGTAAACGAGGCCCTGAGCCTGGGGGTCCCGGTTGCCGGCTATGATCATGGTGGTGTGGGAGAACAACTGGCACGGCACTTCCCGGCGGGCCTGGTACCGTTCGGTGACCAGGCCGCGATAACGAAGCGGATGGCGAGCTGGATGGCAACGCCACCCGGCATGGCAGAGGTGCAACCCTATAAACTGGACGAGATGCTCAACAAGACCATTGACCTCTATCAGCAGGGCGCTGCAGCGCCGTAGCCCGGGAAAAGCGCAGCGTGCCCAGCAACCCTGCCAGAGATATACGGTATGCCACTGCGTTGCCTTGCCCAACCGACTGCAGATTCCCGACATGGGTATGCTAGAATTTGCGCACTTTTCACGCGGCGGCGCGTAGCCGGCAACTTGTCGCACACACATCATCAGGATGCAATCACTATGAGAAAACTTCATGGAAGCGGCGTAATGGGATTGATACTCGGCAGTTTATTGCTGCCATTTCCTTTCAGCGTGACCGCGGCTGGCAGCAAGCCCGTGGTCGAACCGATCTTTACCCGCTATGCCAGAATCTACCAGGCGCCGACGCTGGATTTTCGCACGGAGTTTTTCAGGGAAAAGCCGATGGAGGAAATGACCGATTTTGACGGCTATGCCCTGTCGCTGGATTTTACCTGGCCGATCAATGACCGCTCGCAGCTTGAATTTCTGTTGCCTGTCTACATCAACGGCGACGGCAACTATGACAAACCGGGCACCCCCTTTGATGGTGTGCACGCCGATGTCGAGGGTTTTGGCGGTGTGCGCGACTTCCCATCGATCATCTACGAGCGCCGCTTCTCCTGGCTGGAGGAAAAGACAGGCACCCATGTTGCGTGGCTGGCAGGTTTTGGCCGCCGTTTTGATACCTTGAAGGTGAAATACGAAGGCGATGAAATCGATCGCTTCAATCACACCGGTTACAGTTACCGCTTCGGGTTGAAAATGGACGATGATATCCGGGATGGTTCCATGACCCTGCTGGGAAATCTGATCTATGTCGGTTTCCTCGATTCAGATGATATCAACGTGAGCGGCGATGACACGGCCTTCGGTATTTTGTACACGAGCGGCGCGCTGATGTTTAATAGTTACGGGCGTTTTACGCCGGTGCTGGAGGCTATTCTCGAGGCTGATTTCAAGGATTTTACGGCGTTCAGTCTTGCTCCCGAGGTCATTTACACCCTTAACGATAACTTCGATATCAAGCTGGGTGTCCCGTTCCGGCTTACCAGTGACGGCCAGAAGGTTGCGGCTGACCTTGAGCTGACGTATCGCTTTTAGTGTGGTGTAACCGAGAGCATGCAGGATTACAGCGCCAACGACTGGCCGGCCATGGCCGCTGCCAACAGCCTGGACAGCTTTGAATCGATCTGGGCGCTGGATATCGGCTGGTTTGAGGAACCCAACCAGCGCCGTGGTGGCTGGAGCGGTGTCTCCCGGATGGAGGTTGAATACCCCGACGGCCATCGTGAGGGCATCTTTATCAAGCGCCAGCAGAACCACAATACCTTTTCCTGGTGGAGTCCCTTCAAGGGTATTTCAACCTTCCGGCGCGAATTCCAGAACCTGATGATGTTGCATGACGTTGGCGTGCCGACACTGGAGGTACTGTATTTTGCCGAGCGTGGTGTGGCGGATGACCGCCGCGCCATTCTGGTTTCCCGCGAGCTGACAGGCTATGCCTCGCTGGAAGATTGCATGGCTTACTGGCAGCAGCATGGCCTGCCTGAACGGGAGACCTGGCACGAAACGATTCAGCGCGTAGCCGCCGTGGCAAGGCGCATGCACCGGCATCGCATCCAGCAAAATTGTTTCCTGCCCAAGCATGTCTTCATCGGCGAGTTGCACGGACAGATGGATGTACGCCTCATCGATCTGGAAAAGGCCAAGCGCCGCTGGCGTACTGAACAGGCACTCGTGCGTGATCTCGATACCTTCAACCGCAGAACCCCGGGCATCAGCAGCACCGACCGGCTGCGCTTCCTGCTGGCCTACCATGATGCTGAGCGGGTTAATGCCAGAATCCGGAAGACATGGGACAAGCTGCTTGCCCTGTTGAGCAAAAAGAGACGTAATTTGTTTCAGCGTCAGTGAATGTGTCTACCTGGACAGCGCCGTCTGCCACGACTGGCAGGCAGATACTGATCATCAAACTCGGGGCCCTCGGCGATGTCGTGCTGGCCACCCCGCAAATTGCACGGCTGCTGGAGGCCCATGCCGCAGACCGCGTGACCTTGCTGACGGCACCAGATTTTCGCGAACTGTTTGACGGCTTCCACGGGCTGGATGTGGTGACCTTCAAACGCAAGGGGCTGATCAGCATGCTCGGCTTGTTGCGCTGGCTGCATGGTCGGCAATTCAATGTTGTCTACGACCTGCAGGGTTCACTGCGCAGCCGCATCATGACGTTGCTGACGCAGGCACAGCTGCGTGCCGGACCGGCGCCTGCGCTGGCCTACACACACACGCCGCTACCCGGAAACGGACAGGGTCATGCCTTTGATCGGTTCAATGCCGTGCTGCTTGCAGCCGGTATCGACGCGGCCCCGGCGTTACCGTGTTTGCCTGTTAACAAGGCCGCGGTGGTCCAGGTCGAGACCTGGTTGCGGCAACACGGCCTCGCTGGCAAACGGTTGGTACTCATACATGCCGGCGCCAGCGGGCGTTGGCCCAGCAAATGCTGGCCAATAAAGTATTTCCAGGAACTGGCGATGGCGCTTGAAAACCGCGGCCTGAGTATTATCTGGCTGGGTGGCGAGCTGGAGCGTGACTTGAACAGTCGCCTTGCAGGCGCAACCGGTATGGATGCAAGCGCTGTTTTCAGTCTCGCGGAACTGGTCGCGCTGGGCCGGCATGCTGCCTTTGCACTCAGCAACGATTCCGGGCCGATGCACCTGCTCTCCGCTACGAGTCTGCCAGTGTATGCCTTCTTCGGGCCGACGGACTGGCAACGCAGTCATGCTCTCGGACAGGCCGCGCATGTGCTGGTGAATCCGGTACCCTGCAGTCCCTGTCATCTGCCGGTGTGTCCGCCACAGCGACAACATGCCTGTTTGCATGGCATTTCACCTGAGACCGTGCTGGCGAGGCTGGAGGCCGACGGCAGGTTGCAACCGGAAAATTAATATTCCTGTAGGAGCGGCGTCCTCGCCGCGATTCGTGGCATGACAAAAACAATCGCGGCGAGGACGCCGCTCCTACAGGTAACGCATTCCAAAGAACAGCCGTTTTCTCATGTATCGTCATCCCGGCGCATGACGGGATCCATTGCATTGAATTCTATGGATGCCGGCCTTCGCCGGCATGACGAAATTAACCTTGTTGCTCAAGCACAGCGGCGGCGACGGCCTCAACCGCTACATCGGCACTGTCCCTGCTGTCACTCTGCACCCAGCGAGCTTGTGGATGCCAGGGGTGATAGCGGCGCGGGTCGCCGGGACCAAATACCGTCAACGTGGGTGTGTCGCAGGCAGCGGCCAGGTGGCCGAGGCCGGAGTCATTGCCAATAAACAAGGCTGCCTGCTGTAACACCGCCGCGGCCTGCAACAGCGTCGTCTTGCCGGCAAGGTTGAGACACGGCAGGGCCGTGTGCTCCGCTAGCTGCTGACAGCTGTCTGCATCATTCCTGTCTCCCAGCAGCATGACGCCGTCAAACTGTAGTTGCAGTTGTTCAAGCAGTGCCTGGAATGAAGTAAGCGGCCAGCGCTTGGCTGCCCAGCGTGCGCCCGGCCCCAGTGCCAGCCAGCGCGTACCTGGCAGGACAGCGAGTTGCCGCCGGGCAAATTCCTGTTCGTGCGGCGAGAGCCACACACGGGTCGCGGGTATCTCGCTGATTTCTTCACGCGGACCGATGACTGCAAAATGCTGCTCTACTGCATGCACTCCCGCTGCCTTGTTGCCACGCCGGGTCAGGCGTCGCCTGGCGCGTAATAACAGGGTCAGGCCGTCGGTGCGCAGGTCAACCACGAGGTCGTAGCGCTTCATGCGCAACTGCTTTACCAGCCTCAACAGTCCCTGCCAGCCGGCCTGCTTGTCCTTGAGGAAGATTTCGCCCTTGTAGGGGCAGTGGGTAAAGATTTCGCCGCTGCGTGCGTCGACAACAATATCCATGACAGCCAGGGGATATTTATTATGCAACGCTGTCATCACGGGCGTGGTCATGACGGCGTCGCCGATGTTGCTGAGGGTGATCAGCAGGATGGTTTTTGTGTCTTGTGGTGCCATGGAAAATATTTCTTCCTGTAGGAGCGGATCGCATCCGCGATTATGCTCAGGTGTTAAAAACATTCGCGGATGCGATCGGCTCCTACAGGGTTATTTGTAAACCTGTGGTTCACCCACGGGACGG
>CAMYIO010000069.1 GCA_947258515.1 uncultured Ectothiorhodospiraceae bacterium | reverse complement strand
GAGTCCCCTGAAGGGCCGTCGAAGACTACGACGTTGATAGGCTGGGTGTGGAAGCGCAGTAATGTGTGAAGCTAACCAGTACTAATTGCCCGTGAGGCTTGACCATATAACACCCAAGCAGTTGGTGTTCTACTGGTTAAAGCAGGCAACATACTTGCCTTTACAACTTCTCGAATATGGTTCAATGGTGGTTCAATGGGGTCAGACTCGATTGATCTGGCTTTAGAAATAAATATACGTAGATCAATCGAGTCTGACCCCTATTGAACCGTTGAACCGAACAGTTTGCCTGGCGGCATTAGCAAGTGGGAACCACCCGATCCCATCTCGAACTCGGAAGTGAAACTGCTTAGCGCCGATGATAGTGTGGGAGTTCCCATGTGAAAGTAGGTCACTGCCAGGCTTTTAATCAGAACCCCTGTGGTCGTTAGACTGCAGGGGTTTTTTATTGTGTGTTTAATAACTGCTCGCAGCTAATCAAAATCTAACCTTGCCGTAGCAAATTACCGTATTTGATATTATCCGTCACGGTGTGCACGAGACATCCGGGTAGTGTCGTTATTCAATACTCTCACGGGCAACATCCCTGACCTCGGCATCAGCATCCTGCAGCAGTGGCCTGATATAGTCGACGGCTTTCGGGCTGCCGGATAAGGCCAGGTAGTGACAGGCATCTCCGCGGATGCGCGCATCTTCGTGCTGTGTCAGTTTGCCGAGTTGTTCAACAATTTTACGGAGTGCTTCGCTACCCTGTAAATCTTCCATGATCGCACTGATGCCAATGCGTGTGTTCAGTTGTGTGTCAGTGTCCGTGAACAGTTGCAGCAGGGCGTCCATGCCGTCGGGGGCCGACCTGATTTGCTCGAGTGCCTGGTCGAGCTTGCCGCTGGACAGCAGTTCACCGAGCCATTCGTGCATGCCTGACCCGGTGGCTGCCCTGGCGGCCCATTCAGCCAGTTCCTGCTCGGAGCGCAAGCCTTCCAGTACGAACGATCCGATACGCACCCAGGGAACGCTGCGTACGCCCAGTTCCCGGGCGATATCGATACGTTGTTCTATATTGACGACCTTGAGGGTGCCGAGGGTGCCGGCCTTCACCAGGTTTGAGAGGCCCTGCAGCACACTCGGGCAGTGCGGGCAGTGGGTGCCGAGTAATAACAGTGCATCCGGTGGTGTTGTTGCAGCGGCTTCGTTCATGGTGGCTTCCCTGTTAGATTGGCGCGGGTATAATCGCACCATAGTAGGGTCATCGCCTCCGGGTGACAATGTTCCCGGCGAGTTCATGGCCTGTACCCGATGTCGCTAGTGCTACAGTAACGGCATGGTCCCCGTTTATCCATGAGGAACAGCGCAATGTTTGGAGCAGGACGCATGACAACCCTCCCGACCCCGTCAGAAGCATTGCCGGGTCGTAATGAAAAGATGTCGGTGCCGGAGAAGCATTTTGTCAACGGCAATCCACTGCAGGCACCGTTTCCCACAGGCATGGAACAGGCGCTGTTCGGGCTGGGCTGTTTCTGGGGCGCCGAGCGCAAATTCTGGGAAACACCGGGTGTCTATACCACGGCTGTGGGTTATGCGGCCGGCATCACCCCCAATCCTGACTACAAGGAAGTCTGCACGGGCATGACCGGTCATAACGAGGTGGTGCTGGTCGTCCACGACCCGAAGATTGTTAGTTATGATGAATTGCTGAAGATCTTCTGGGAAGCGCATGACCCGACGCAGGGCATGCGGCAGGGTAATGATATCGGTACCCAGTACCGTTCCGGTATCTATGCGTACAACGACTCACAACTGGCCGCTGCCAGGGCATCCAGGGCGCGCTTCCAGGCTCGTCTGGCCGAGAAAGGTTTCGGTGTAATCACCACTGAAATCATCGAGGCGCCACCGTTTTATTACGCGGAAGACTATCACCAGCAGTACCTGGCCAGGAATCCCGGCGGATATTGCGGGCTCGGTGGCAGCGGTGTGGTTTATGATTAATTAATTCCGCATGGAGCAAAATGCGCAGGTTTGTTAAGCTCTCGCGATGCCGCTGCGCCGCCGTTTGTTAAATCTGCTCTCAGATGGTGAATTTCATTCCGGTGAGGACCTGGGCGCCTCGCTGGGTGTGAGCCGCATGGCGGTGTGGAAACATCTCAAGGCGCTGCGTGACATGGGTGTGGATTTCTCAGTGCAACGCGGCAAGGGTTACTGCCTGACGTCATCGCTTGAGTTGCTGGAACGCGGCAGGATTCTGTCCGCCACGACCGACATGACGGCGGCTGCTATCGATGACATCGCCGTTTTTCTCGAAGTTGATTCAACCAACAACTGGTTGCGCGAGCAGACGCTGAATGGCGCGCCGTCCGGAACAGTGTGTGTCGCGGAACTGCAGCTGGCCGGGCGCGGCAGGCGTGGACGTACCTGGGTATCACCCTTCGCCGCCAACCTCTACCTGTCGCTGTTGTGGCGCTCTGCAACCGGGGCGGCGGCCCTCGGTGGCCTCAGTCTGGCAACCGGTATTGCGGTTTTGCGGGCCTTGCGCGGCTACGGCATTAAAGACGCCGGTTTGAAGTGGCCCAACGACATTCTGGTCAGCGATGCCAAGCTGGCCGGTGTCCTGATCGATGTGGTCGGCGAGGCGAGCGGACCCTGTGCCGTGATCGTCGGTATCGGTGTCAACGTCTGTATGCCACGTGGAGAAGCGGCCGCGATTGACCAGTCATGGACGGATTTATATCACCTGACGGGTGATAACTGTATTTCAAGAAATGTTCTGGCCGCGCGGATACTGGATGAATTGTTACCTGCCATTGATACCTTTGATGCGGCAGGACTGCAGCCATTCCTTGATGAGTGGCACCACTATGACGTTGTCAGGGGGCGCGAGGTCGACTTGACGCTGCCCAATGAATCTATCACGGGTACCGCTTGCGGTATTGACGACGGCGGGGCATTACTGGTCGATACGACACACGGTCGCAGGCGCTTTGTATCGGGTGATGTTACCTTGCGATTAGCCACATGAGGCTGCTGGTGGATGCCGGAAATAGCGCCGTCAAGTGGGCGCTCGCCGGGAAAGATGGCATTATTTCCGGCCATCGATTTGTGCACAGGGATCGTGACATCGCCGCGCAGTTGACACTGTCCTGGGGGGCACTGCCGCGACCCGCCGCGGTCTGCATAGTCAATGTGGCGGGTGAGGCCATGGCGCGCACCCTGACGACCTGGACCCGGCAGCACTGGTCACTTGTCCCTGAATATGTCAGTAGCGGCAGCACGGCCTGCGGGATTACGAATGCGTATACGGTTCCTGAGACCCTGGGTGTTGATCGATGGGTCGCATTGATCGGCGCCCGCCATCAGAGCGGCACAGCAGTCTGTGTCGTCGACTGTGGCACAGCCGTTACCCTGGATTTGCTGGCGGCCAATGGTCAGCACCAGGGTGGACTGATACTTCCCGGTATTGAAATGCTGAAACAGGTGCTACTTGAGGACACCGCCGAGGTGAGGCCTGCGGCAGAATTACAGATCGCCACCCTGTTGGCCAGCAGTACCGGCGCCGCTGTTCATAGTGGCGCGGTTTATATGGCGGTGGCGGCGATTGATCGCATCATCAATGATATGGCGGCCACACTGGAGCAGGATCTCGAGGTGCTGATTACCGGTGGCGATGCCGGTACGATACTGACATTATTAGCACGCCCTGCGCATCATGATCCCGAGCTGGTCCTGAAGGGACTGGCGATACTTGCCGGAGAAACTTAATGCGACACCTGGTCTATCTGTTACTGGTCGTGAATCTGGTTTATTTTGGCTGGAACCTCATTGACTCCAGTTCCTTGAGTGAAACGGAACAACGCCGCCTGCCACCGATGCCGGCAACGGCGAGTCGCCTGGTGACCCTGCAGGAGAGGGAGGCGCAAGCCACCGCTACGGACGATGTCTCGAGTATCGAGAACCTGACCGCGGAGCGGCCGCCCAGTGCCGGTGCTGCCGTTCTGTGCCAGGCGCTGGGGCCATTTCTGGCAGTTGATGAGCTGCAGGCAGTTGAAACCCGGCTGGTCGAGCATGGCCTGCAGCCTGCGAAGCGAGAGTTGCAGAGCAAGAAACTGATCGGCTACTGGATTTACCTGCCCGCGATGTCGAAGGACGAGATCCGGGCCGTGCTGGAGGTATTGAAAAAACACAGGGACAAGGAATATTACGTTGGCAAGACGAACTTTATATCCCTCGGTACTTTCGGAAGCATGTCACGTGCCGAACGACGGCTGAAGGAGACCCGGGAAATGGGACTCGATGCCCGGCTGCAGGAACGATTCATCACGCAGAGCAACTGGTGGCTGGATATTCAGAGTGACGGTTCTGCCACAGAGCAGTTGACCCGCCTCGTGGAAGACCGCCCGGAGTTGCAGTTGATCGAATTAGCCTGTTATTGAATTGCGGCAAGCCGGTCAATTCACTAGAATAGGCCGCCTTGTCCATTGCGGCCAAGATGCCGGCGTAGCTCAGCTGGTAGAGCGCTTCACTTGTAATGAAGATGTCGGGGGTTCGACTCCTCTCGCCGGCTCCAGCTAAGAGCTTGATTAGATAGGTTTTTCATATTGCAGGCGGTGATCGATTTGTGACGATTTAGTACCCGGTCACGGAATCAGTCACTACCCTGAAAACCCACCCTTTCAAGGAGTAGCATTATGGCTGCTATTTCGAAGTTATCCCGGAAATCCGGGATTAAGTACCGTGTGACCATCAACAGGGCGGACGTCCGTTCTCGTGCAACTTCAAGACATAAAAGACCGCGTTTGCCAGGGCAAGTCGACTGAAAGCGACCTGGAGGCCGCGAGTGTGAAGGGCTATAACGCTGCCCGCAATCTTACCTTGTCAGGCCTTGTCACTGCGTTGGTTAACAGCTTTACATAAACCCTGCCTCGCAGGGTTTATGTAAATTGCATGTTTACAATCCTGATAGTCTGTTTTGACAACCTGCATGGATAGCGCTGAGTAATGAAGCCCCGTCCTGCTGTCGGGGTTCTCTTTGTCCGTCTGTACCTCAGGACAATATACAGGCCGGGAGTTATGCCATATGTTGTAAAACAATGGATATTATATTGGAGCGTGTACTGAACGCGACTGCAGTGGTTATTAATAGAGAGCGTGCAATGAAAGTGATTGCAGACGCTATTATTATAATCGAGCGTATAGAGCGAGTGCTGAACGCGATTGCCGTAGTTATTTTCAGAGAGCATATAATGAAGGCGATTACAGTAACTATAGCGTTGCTGGTTATCGCAATCGCTTTGCCATCCATTTTGTGAGTACTGTCCCTGCACCCGGAGTAGATACCCGTCTGCGATTCGAACTGTCGGGAGCGGTTGCGCCTTAAACTTCCGAAAACGGATAGTTGTCCTTAACCAGATTCAGGCGAACGTCCGTTGATCATGAAAGCAGATGTTCTGTGCTATTTGTACACCACCGGGCCGGTTACCGGTCCCTCTGCCTGCAAGTGTACTGATAGCCTGAGTCTCGCATTTCACAGGATATTATTAACGCGCAAAAAAAGAACCCCGCATTTGCGGGGTTCTTGTGTAACAGCTGTTAGCTGAACGTCAGGCAGCCGTAACGTTTGTGGCCTGCAGGCCTTTCGGGCCCTGCTCGACATCAAACGACACGCTTTGTCCTTCAGCCAATGTCTTGAAACCGTCTCCACCAATAGCAGAAAAATGTACGAAGACATCTTCACCGCCGTCATTAGGCGCGATAAAACCGAAACCCTTGGAATCGTTGAACCATTTAACAGTGCCTGTAGCCATGTTTTATTAACCTCTAGTAAATAATAAACGTGTATTCAATCGCAGATCGTGAAAGGTAATGTACAGGAGGTGCAACGAGGAACTTCCAATATAACCTATTTAAAACGTGCAACTGAGATCTACCTTGTAGCTAGGGCTTATGGAAACTCTGCCCCCATCCCCCTTAGCTACGCAGATACTACACCAAGCTAAATGAAAATACCTTATTTTTCAACTAAAAGTGTAGATCCCTGAGTGGATCTGCCGCTAGTCGGATTCGGGTGGCAGGGCAGGCATTTCAGAAAACAGTAGTTGGCGCTCTTCCAGTGTCAGGTTTTCCATACGTCGATCGCTAATTTTACGTCGTTCTCCTCCGGCCACTTCCAGCGGGTTGCCGCCGAAGGGATCCAGGTTTGTAGCGTGTGGTTGTCGTCTTTCGTCAGAGTCCCTCATGGTTGACCTCCGGGATGCGGCATGATTTTCATGCTTAAACAGGTTAACGGCCTGTAGAAGCGGGGCTTAAGCGATAATATTGTATTTAAAACAATTGGTTATAAATGATTCGGGAGGCGATGCGGGTTGCCGGCCGCAATTCTCATTCACCGGCCGGGCGATATGTCCGTGATGAACTTCACAAAGCCACATCATCTGGCTGGAAATGTGTAGTCAAATGCCGATATGAGCAGCAGTCAATCAGACAGCATCGAGGTCACTACATGTACAAGTCTTACTGTTTGCGTGCGGTCAACTCATTTGAATTTATCGGTATCGTGGTGTTGATGGCTGTTGTCCTGAGCTCATGGGCATTCTCGATAAAGACTGAACGTGATCCGTCAATAAAACAGCAGAGTCTGGTGTACTCACACATGGTATCTGGGCAGAAACCGGCACGCTCACCAACACGCGGCACACAATAACCGGCAGCTGGCGGTCACTCGCCATAGCGTCGTTGCACATAGTCATCCACGATCTTCTGAAAGTCCGCGGCAATATTGTCGCCTTTTAAGGTCACCGTTTTTTCACCATCCACGTAAACCGGTGCCACCGGTGTCTCGCCGGTACCCGGCAGGCTGATGCCGATGTTGGCGTGTTTGCTTTCCCCGGGACCATTGACGACGCAACCCATGACGGCGACTCTCATCTCTTCCACTCCCCGATAATGCCTGCGCCATATCGGCATCTGCTTGCGCAGGTGACTCTGGATGTCCTGCGCCAGTTGCTGAAAGTAGTGACTGGTGGTGCGCCCGCATCCCGGGCAGGCGATCACGGCCGGCGTGAAATGCCTGAGCTCCATGGCCTGCAACAATTCCTGCGCAACGATCACTTCACGGCAGCGGTCACCGCCGGGTTCGGGTGTCAGTGAGATGCGGATGGTGTCGCCAATACCCTCCTGTAACAGTACGGACAGGGCTGCGGTTGAGGCGACGATGCCTTTCGAACCCATACCGGCCTCGGTGAGTCCAAGGTGCAGTGCATAATCACACTGTTCTGACAGGGCGCGGTACACGGCAATCAGATCCTGCACACCACTCATCTTGGCAGACAGGGTGATGCGGTTACGTGGCAGGCCGAGTGCCTCCGCCTGCGCGGCACTTTCCAGAGCAGAGGTCACCATGATTTCATGCATGATGCTCTGTGCGTCTTCCGGTTCATCGCGCCTTGCGTTGTCATCCATCAGGCGTGCCACCAGCGCCTGGTCGAGGCTGCCCCAGTTGACCCCGATGCGTACCGGTTTCCCGTAGCGGCAGGCGATCTCGATCATGTCGGCAAACTGTGTGTCACGCTTCTTGCCGCGCCCGACATTGCCGGGATTGATGCGATACTTGGCAAGTGCCTGCGCGCAATCCGGGTTATTCGCCAGTAGCTTGTGACCGTTGAAATGGAAATCACCGATCAGTGGCACCGGGACATCCGCCTGCCGCAGCTGCTCGACGATGGACGGTACGGCACGCGCGGCCGCTTCCGAATTAATGGTGATGCGCACCAGTTCGGACCCTGCCTGCGTCAGTTCCCGGACCTGTTGTACGGTCGCGGCGATATCGGCCGTGTCCGTATTCGTCATGGACTGCACCACGATGGGTGCGTTGCCGCCAATGATGACATTGCCGACCTGGACGGCAACGGTATGACGGGATGTAGGGGCAGTGGCTGTCTCGGGCATGTTGGATCCAGGGTCTGAAGAAATTCCGGTTAAATATGATTTCGGCGCACTGCATCATCGCAGGGCTGCCGTTTTCCGCTGCTTATGATAATCCAATTTATAATATCGCACAGCTAAACCCTGACCCGGGTGGCTGGCAGAGTAGAATATATATAAATATAGATAATTCAATAATTTAAAAAACACTTGCAATTATGTGTTTACTGTATAGAATCACAGTACCTGTATAAATAACCAGTGGATGATTATGACCCAAGACACATTGACCGCACGGCAGGCCGAGATCCTGGAGCTGATTCGCAGCTACATTGCCGAGGAGGGCTGCCCGCCGACGCGCGCGGAGATTGCCGATTCGCTCGGCTTCCGCTCCCCGAACGCCGCGGAGGATCATCTGCGCGCACTGGAACGCAAGGGCGCGATTGAAATGATCCCCGGATCTTCGCGCGGGATACGCCTGCTCGATGATGATGAGGAATACGGCCTGCCGGTGGTTGGTCGGGTCGCGGCGGGTGAACCGATACTGGCGGAGCAGAATATCGAGGACTATTGCCAGATTGAAGCCGATACCTTTCATCCGCGTGCCGATTATCTGCTGCGCGTCCGGGGTGACAGTATGCAGGATATCGGTATTCACGATGGCGACCTGCTGGCGGTCCACCACACGCCACACGTGGAGAACGGCCAGGTGGTTGTGGCACGGCTGGATGATGAAGTGACGGTGAAGCGTTTCCGGCAGCGTGGCTCCATCGTCAGGCTGATGCCGGAGAATCCGGCTTATGAACCGATCCGTGTCGACCTGCGCGAACAGGCGCTGGACATCGAAGGGTTGGCCGTGGGTATCTTGCGCAAGGGGATTTCGTAATCTTAGAAGGAGTACTTGTAATGAATACAGTGAACAAACTGCATCACCTGAATGCATGGGAACAGTCCTCTGTTGCGGGTTCCTCGCTGGTAACCCCCACCGGTATCCAGGTGCTTGATGAGATGCTGCCGTGTGGTGGCTGGCCAAAGAGCGGGCTGGTCGAGATTATCCTTCCGGACGCCTACTGCAATGTGATGCCGTTACTGATGCCGGCACTGATACGCCTTAGCCAGCAGGGTCGCCGGATCGCCATGGTGAATCCAACCTACCCGGTGCGTGCAGGGCTGTTCACGGAAACCGCAATAAACCACAACCAGGTATTGCAGGTAAATCCGCACCCTGGCCGCAGCGCGCTGTGGACGGCGGAATCAATGCTGTACTCCGGTGACTGTTGTGTTGTCATGGCCTGGCCCAATTGCCGTACCGAATTGATGGGCAAACGCCTGCAGAAATCTGCCGCACACGGCAAGGCGCTCGGCATCCTGTTCAGTTATGAAGGCGTGGAAACCCAGGCCTCGGGTGTGGAAACGCGTCTTAAACTCGAGCTCGATAGCGAGGGCAGTGCGGTATACCTGCTGAACAGCAGGGGTGAGGTCCTGTCGGGCGAGGTGTTGCGGTAGGCGGGGTGCGGCAGTGAATGTACCCGGGCTTCAATCAGACAGGTGGTACTCCACCGTGGCAACGATCCGCAGCCGTTTGATGTGCGGGGTGTTGTTGTCCCGTGCGCTGGATCGATTGCATTTGTCCACAGGCTAGCTTGCCTCGCCTTTGCGGATTGCCGTCTTGTAATCCTGGTAGAGACTGATCATGCGTCTCCACTGTGGTCCCGGGGCGCCGCCACTGATGGTCTTGTCGTCAAGCCGGATCACGGGTGAGATCTCGCGGGTTGAACTTGTCAGCCAGATTTCATCGGCGTTGCAGAGCTCTTGCTGCGTGATGTCGGCTTCACGAAACGGGATTGCGTGGTTCGTGGCGAGTTCAATGATGAGGTCACGGGTAATACCGGGCAGCAGGGCGGGACCGTTGGGTGGCGTAATCAACAAACCATTCCTGACAATGAATATGTTACTGGCCGCACCCTCGATGGCGAGCCCGTCATCTATCAGGATTGCCTCTGCACCGTCGCTGTCAATCGCCTGTTGTCGTAACAACACGTTGGGTAGCAGGGTTATGGCCTTGATGTTGCAAATTTTCCAGCGAATATCCGGCAAGGTGATGGCAGCGATGCCGGTGACGCTGTCGATATCAACAGCCTCTGCCATCGGCGTGCTCATGGCGAACAGCGTCGGTGAGCTGTTCTCCGGGAAGGCATGATCACGCCTCGGGGCCACCCCCCTTGTTACCTGCAGATAGGCCGCCTGGTCGAGGCCTTCGTTGCGGGCTACCAGCTCGGTCAACATGGTTTCCCATGCCTCGTTGCTTAACGGGTTCGCGATGCGCACGGCATCGAGGCTATTACGCAGGCGTTTGAGATGATGTGCCAGCCGAAACAGCCTGCCACCGTATACGGGGATGACCTCGTAGACACCGTCTCCAAACAGAAAGCCCCGGTCCATGACCGAAACCTGCGTTTCCGACAGTGGCCGGAACTCGCCATTCAGATAGGCTGTAGACATGAGCGGCTGCCGGAGTTATTCAAAATACAGCAGGCCTTCATCTGTGATGCGCTGCCAGAAGGAGCCTTCACCGATCGTTTGCAGGCTGACCAGTGGCTGACTGGCAACCACCTGTTCCCCCAGAGTAACCTGCACCGTACCCAACGACTGGCCTGCGCTGACCGGGGCCATGATGCGCTGGTTGATGTTCATGGAGGCATCGAGTGAGTCGTACTGCCCTCTGGGAATCGTCACATACAATGCATTTTCGATACCCAGTGCAATGGTCTCGCTGCTGCCTTTCCAGATGCGTGATGTCGTCAGCTGGGTGCCCGCATCGTAGAGCTTGTGTGTTTCAAAGAAGCGGAAACCATAGTTCAGCAGTGCCTGGCTGGCATCGGCACGCGCGCTGGTGCTGTCGGTGCCAAGGACCACGGTAATCAGGCGCATGCCGTCTTTTTCGGCGGACGTCACCAGGCAATAGCCGGCCGAATCTGTGTGGCCGGTTTTCAAACCATCGACGCTTTCATCACGCCACAGGAGTGTGTTGCGGTTCTGCTGGGTAATATCGTTGAAGGTGTATTCCTTCTGCGAGTACCACTTGTAGTACTCCGGGAATTTTCTTATCAGCAATGAGGACAGTGTGGCGATATCCTTTGCGGTCATATGGTGATTTTCATCCGGCAGGCCTGTTGAGTTCATGAAGTGGCTGCCGGTCAGGCCGATGGCCTCTGCATGCTTGTTCATCAGTGCCGCAAAGGAGTCTTCACTGCCTGCGACATATTCGGCCAGCGCCACTGTTGCATCATTGCCTGATTGTATGATCATGCCTTGCAGCAGGGCTTCAACCGGGATCTGTTTGCCGACTTCAACAAACATGCGCGAGCCGGGCGTACGCCAGGCCTTTTCGCTGATGGTCACGATGTCATCGAGAGCAATGTTACTGGACTGCAGTTCAGTGAATATCACGTAGGCGGTCATCAGCTTGGTAATGCTGGCAGGCTCCA
>CAMYIO010000068.1 GCA_947258515.1 uncultured Ectothiorhodospiraceae bacterium | reverse complement strand
AACGAGGATTCCAAGGAAGATGAGTGCCATGAAGGGAGACCAGAACTTGTCGAACTCGTTTCGGATATCCTTGCCGAGCGCCAGGCCGACCAAATCTGCAAATAGTAATATCGACAGGGAAATGAACCAGAAGGCTTGAACCATTCGCTTTTCACGCTGCTCGAGGTACCAGGCCGCCCATAGCCCCAACGCGGGCGCCAACATCACATAACTGTTGGCCTCGTTCATTGGCGTAAAGAGCATGATATAGCTCGTGCTGAAACCAAGCCAGAGCAGGATGCGCCGGATGTCGACGGTGTTTCTTGCAGTGAACCAAATTCCCAGCGCCATCGCCACACCGGCCGCGACACGCAGCACCATTGAAGCCACACCAGTCACCTCCAGACCGAAGGCCCTCAGAACGCCATTCAGATCGGCGAAGGTCCGACCAACAGGGGCATAACAGTCGATCATGTTGCTGGCGAAAGCCACATAAAGCTCATTGACGTAACTTATCGGGGCCAGAAAATAGGGCGCCACAAGCACTGCCAGCGTGCCTAGTAGCACACGCCACCAGAGATGAGGGAAAGCCATTACCGCAAGGCCAATCGCTGGAATTGCCAGCGGCTTGCATACTAGTGCCAGAGAGAGCCAAAAGGTTGCTGACCACCAACGTTTCCGGTACAGCAAGAATGCAGCCAGAACGAGGCATGCCGCCAGTTGGGCGCTCGATTGACCATTTCGGATCGAGCTCAGGCCAATGGGCAGGCTGAGCACAGACACGAGCGCAAATACCTTGTACTGGTTCGTCGAAGCGATCAGGTTTGTGCAACGCCAGAGACCGAAGCCGAGACCTGCAAGAGCCGCCCATCGCCACAGGATTTCGCAGATCACTAGTGGCAGCAAGGCGAAAAGGCCGAAACCTGGAAGAAACAACGGCAGGTAATTGAAGCCACTTGACCCGGTATAAACAGGCTGCTGTGCCCACCAGTTCGTCACGGCATCGTGGTAAATCGGCGTCACGCTCCGTGCAAGCGGGTTGGAGATGACGATCCCGACAACCAGTGCCATGGGAATCAACCAGATCGCCCAGGCAACCGAACGCCATTGTTTCTCGGTTTTTCCCATAGTTACTCCCATTTTCTAATTCAAGCCCACCCTGCAGCGCCAGCGTTTATCACCAGTCAGGCTGAAATGTTGCTGTCAAGCCTGCCGTTCACGTCAAGTAACCTGTCTCACACATTCGGCAACTTTCAGTCATTCACACAATGGCAGCGAATGGGGAGGTATCTATCAACAACAGTCTTTCAGTAAAAAGATAAGTTATAAACCATGGAAGGCCTTAGTTACCATCATGATGTTTACTGTGGGAGTGGGTAGTTGTGAGCATCTTATGCAGCGCATGGTTAAGTTCATAAGCGTCCAGCATTCTATGCTCGAAGTGCTGCCACTTTCTCAATATCTTCTTCTTTGCTAAATAGCTACTGTAATTACAGATCGGAATAAAATCAGAATTGCCTATATTGTCGACAACAAATAACCGAAATTTCCCGGACGCCATTCTTTGGCACACAATATTTTTGGGCTTCAGTGTCATCGTTATAATCCGGTGCTGAAGCAGATAGTGTTTCAATAAATCCAGTGCATTAGACAGGCAGCTGTAATATTCGCGTGTTCTCTCGTTTGATGATAAGTAATATCCGAGAGTTTTTGACACCGCACCATTGTAATCCAGGACCAAATCAAACACGGAACCCGGCCCAAGATTTGTTTCAACATCACCATGATACCGAGGGATCATACCCCAGACAATTCTTCTCTTTTCAAGGAGTCTGTAATACTCTTTTTCGCGTCTGCTTTCATCAGCGTTACCATGCACAACCACCTTGATGCAAAGATTGTTATTCTCAGGATGTCTGTAAACTTCTCTGTGAAGCCCCTTGCCAACCAGTCGGGATTTGTCAAGATTAATCATGGATCTATATAGCGATAGCGTTTATTGAAAGTCAGTATATTGAACCATAATTGGCAGTCAAAGGAAGTTGAAAAATGGGCTTGGATCTGAAGAAGTTGCGAACGACCGGGGCGCGCTCTTTTTTTCCATTTCCTGACAGTAGAGAAAGATGTTATCCCCAAATTTGGGGTATTCCGGGATTGAACCGGTGGATGTGGTCCTTCAACCTCAACATTGACCATCACCCTTCCTCTTTCGTGAGGTGGTGACACCCTCCAGTAATCCCCAGTACAATCCGGGGTCTGCTGCCATTCTGCGGGTGTAGTTCAATGGTAGAACTGGAGCTTCCCAAGCTTCAAACGTGGGTTCGATTCCCATCACCCGCTCCAATACAGCAAGCAACTAATCTCCATTAATTAATAGGCATATAAATATATTCTAATTGTTTTATTAGAAATCGTTAATATACTTATCCTGCGTATGGGGAACGATTTCCTGAAAAGACTATATACACCTTTATTAATTTCGAACACCTGGAGATAACTATCATGAAAAAACTTTCTACTGCATTGTTTGCTGCCACCATCGCCGTGGCATCTACGGCTGCTTCAGCCTGGGGCTGGGGTGACAATGGTTATAACGATGGCTGGGGTAACGGATATGGCGACGGCGATTTCGACGGCGATTTCGGCTTCAGCATGCACATGAGCGGCCGTGGTCACGGTCGTGGCTATGGTAACGGCTACAACGGCTACCGTGGTTATAACGGTTACGGCTATGGTCCTTACGGCAATGTTCCTTACGGTTACGCGCCGCTTCAGCCTGCCGTTGAACTGACTGAGGAACAGCAGAAGGCGATGGCTGACCAGCAGGCACAGCACATCGAGAACATGCAGAAGGCACAGCAGCAGGCAATGCAACAGGCTGCGGAGTTCTATGCCAATCAGCGTGCACCGATGACCGACATTCGCGCACAGCGGATGGAGCAGCATGAGGCCCGTATTGCTGAAATGGACGCCCGCAGGCAAGAGTTCATCAAGGAATCCGATGCCCGTATGCCGATGGATGACACCTTCAGCCAGATGCAGGAGCAGCAGGAGGCCCGTATTGCCGAGATGGACGCCCGCAGGGACGAATTCATCAAGTCTGCCGATGCCCGTATGCCGACGACAGGTATGCGTGGTCCGCGCATGGAAGAGCGCACTGCGCGTGTGGCTGAAATGGACGCCCGCAGGGACGAATTCATCAAGGAGTCCGATGCCCGTCGTGCAGAATTCGAAGCGGCTCACAAGGCCCGTCTGCAGGAGCCTACCACCCGTGTTGAAGCCGATAAGGGTGTGTAACGACGCCTGACTGCTTTTAGCCGGCACTGAACGCTGCCGGTGAGGACTGCAAAGGGGTGTGTGGGAAACCACACACCCCTTTTCTTATGCGTGACTGTAAGTCACTATGATACCCTTGGAACCCGCGGTGGAACCCGCGGGAGCGCCGTCCCCGGCGCGAATAGTGGCGAGACGCCGCCCCTGCAGGTATACAGTGGCAGTATTAACGGTCATTAAGGAAAAAACCATGGGCAAGATTCTGAAATTCATTCTCTGGCTGGTCATTGCACTGGTCGCACTGGTTATCATTGCCGCCGTGGTGCTGCCGATGGTGGTTGATCCCAACGATTACAAGGCGGAAATTGCCACGGCTGTTGAAAAGCAGACGGGACGATTGCTGACGATTGATGGCGACATTGCACTCTCCGTGTTCCCCTGGCTGGGCCTCGATATCGGGCCGACGCAGTTCAGTAATGCGGCGGGTTTTGACGAACCGGCAATGGCGCGCATGGAGGCCGTCCAGGTCAGGGTCAAGTTGTTGCCTCTGTTGCGCAAGCAACTGGAAGTCGACAAGATCCGCTTGTCCGGGTTGCAGCTGTATCTGGCCAAGGACAAACAGGGCCTGACAAACTGGGCAGACCTCACCGCGCCTGCAGAGGCCGGGGAGCCAACGGATAAAGCCACCCCAGAGACTGCTGACGGCGCTGCAGCCGCCGGGCTCGAGCGCCTGGCCATCGGCGGGATTGAGGTCACCGGGGCATCGATACACTGGGATGACCGGTCCAGCGATAGCCATTATGAAGTGAATGAGCTGTCACTGACCACCGGCGCAATCGAACCCGGCGAGGCCTTTGATCTGGACCTGCAACTGCAGTTGCTGTCAACGCAGCCGGCAATCAAAACCGGCTTGTCACTGAGCGGTGAACTGTTGATTGCCGGGGATCTGGATGCGCTCACCATCAGCGGCGCCAAACTGCTGGTGGATGCGCAGGGCGACAGTTTACCGGCCGGTCAGGTGAAGGCTGCCCTGACGACCGACATTTCACTGGGGCTGGCGGCGCAGACCCTGTTGTTGCCCAATATCGTGCTGGACACACTGGGACTGCATATCACGGCCTCCGTGACCGGCGCTGGCATCAGTGGTGATGCGCCGCGTTTCAATGGCACCCTGGCTATTGCCGAATTCGTACCGCGCAAGGTGTTGCAGGCACTCGGAGAAGCGGCACCCGTGACCGCTGATGACAGTGTGCTGCGCAAGGCGGACGCGACCCTGGCGTGGGATGCCTCGCTGCAGCATTTCGCCGCCAGCTCACTGACCGCACACCTGGATGAGACGACGCTCAACGGCGAACTCAAGGTGCAGTCTTTTGATGCCCCGGCCATCAGTTTCGCATTGCTGCTGGATCAGATCGACATCGACCGCTATTTACCACCTCCGGGTAGCCAGGAAAGCGTCGCCGCAAACGGTTCGGGAGACGCGGCTAAACGTTCGTCTGGCGACAAGGGTACAGGGAAATCATCGCCACAGTCCGAGAAGCTGCCACTGGAACCCTTGCGCAGCCTGAACCTGAACGGTGAACTGCGCATGGCCCAGTTAAAGGCCTTCAACCTGCGTTCCCGTGATGTGCTGATCCAGATCAAGGCCAGGGATGGCGTGCTTGAAATCAGTCCGTTGACGGCAAAGTTGTACGATGGTGCGGTTGATGTTGATTTGAAGCTTGATGCCCGCAAGGACACGCCGCGGTTTACCGTGAAGGAATCACTCACCGACGTGCAGGCCGGCCCGCTGCTCAAGGACCTCACCGGGGATGACAAGTTGCTGGGTACCGCAAACGTCAAGGCCAATCTGAATGGTGCGGGCAACAACGTCGACGAGATTCTCAATACCCTGACAGGCACCGCTGGATTTTCTTTCGCAGATGGCGCAGTCAAAGGTGTGAATATAGCGGCGCTGATTCGCAAGGCACAGGCCACTCTCAAAGGACAGTCTGCGCCAAAGCAGGAACAGCCAAATCAAACGGACTTCGCCTTAATGCGCGGTACGGCGACGGTGACCAATGGCCTGGTTAAAAATGACGACCTGGTACTGCAATCACCGTTGCTGCGCATATCAGGCGCCGGAGAGGTCAGTCTGCCGCAGGAAACCATTGACTACACCCTGACTACAAAGTTTGTCGGCTCCCTCGAGGGGCAGGGTGGCAAGGGTGATCAAGAGCTCAAAGGCGTGTCTGTACCGGTACGTGTCGGGGGCACGTTCAGCAATCCCACCTACGCACCGGATCTGGGTGCGGTTGCCAAGGATGCGGCCAAGGCAGAGGTCGACAAGCGAGTGCAGGAACAAAAGCAAAAGCTGGAGAAAAAACTCGGTACGGACATTCCGGATTCCTTGCTGAAAGGCCTGTTC
Organism: uncultured Ectothiorhodospiraceae bacterium; assembly: GCA_947258515.1. Taxonomy (GTDB): domain Bacteria; phylum Pseudomonadota; class Gammaproteobacteria; order UBA9214; family UBA9214; genus UBA9214. The sequence continues at coordinate 6,604 of CAMYIO010000068.1, read as the reverse complement.
GACAAATAAGTTTTCAAACTGATTGCAATGGATGTTGAACAAACCCGGGCTGAGTAGCGATTTTTTATTAAATAGCCACGGAATCCACGGAAGAACACGGAAAGATAAAGTCATCACAAGAAATTATTTGGTGTTCTTGCGTGGATTCCGTGGCCAGAAGATCTTTCTTTCCCCGGTTGCACCACGACTAATCCGCATTTCGGATTCGTTCTTTATACGCACGTGCATGCGCCTCATCGCTGTATTGTTGCTGCTGCCGACTGCCTCACTGGCTGGCGAGATCCTGGCTTCCAGTGTGAGCCATGAAGGGGCTGCCTATACGCTGTCTGTCACGGCACGCATTGATGCACCGCTCGACACGGTGTACCGCTCGATCACTGATTTTGACAACCTGGCCGCGATTAATCCTGCTATCGAGGAAAGCCAGCTGCTGGCAACGCCGGCACTGGACATGCGGCGTGTTCGCAGTGTTATCAGGGTGTGCATACTGATGTTCTGCAAGCGCGTGAAGCAGGTACAGGATGTGACCTTGATGGAGGGTTATGCCATCAAGGCCGTGATTCTGCCGCAGGGCGGTGATTTTCGCAGTGGCGTTGCGCACTGGCAGCTGACGGCCAGCGGTGCCGCCACGGAAATGTTGTTTACCAATACCTTCGAGCCGGATTTCTGGGTACCGCCGGTGATTGGACCCTGGCTGATCAAGCGCAAGCTGACGCGGGAGGTCGCCGAGACGGCCATGTACATCGAGGTGCAAGAGCATGAGCCGCACTAGTACCGACATGCGCTTCAGTGATCGTGTGCTGGACTGGTATGCACGCCATGGTCGCAAGGACCTGCCCTGGCAGGTGCGGCAAACACCCTATCGTGTGTGGGTGTCCGAGATCATGCTGCAGCAAACCCAGGTGGCGACCGTGATTCCCTATTTCGAGCGTTTCATGCAGTGTTTCCCCGACGTAAAAACCCTGGCGCTGGCCGGGCAGGACGAGGTGCTGCATTACTGGTCGGGCCTCGGCTACTATGCCCGTGCGCGGCACCTGCAAGCGGCGGCCAGGCAGGTACTTGAACAGCACAACGGACACTTCCCGGAGGTGTTTGACGAGGTGGCCGCGTTGCCGGGTGTGGGGCGATCAACGGCCGGTGCCATTCTCGCACTCGCCTGCGGGCAGGCGCACCCGATCCTGGACGGCAATGTAAAACGGGTGCTGGCCCGTTATCATGCGGTGGCAGGATGGCCCGGGCAGGCGCGGGTGCAGCGGCAGTTATGGGCGCTGGCCGAACAGCATACGCCGGCACATGCAAGTGCCGCCTACACACAGGCCGTTATGGACCTCGGTGCCACCGTGTGCAGTCGTGCCCGTCCGCGCTGTGGAGACTGTCCGCTGCATGACGGCTGTGCGGCACGGACCGCGGCACGGCAAACTGATTATCCGTCGCCACGACCCAGGAAGACCCTGCCTGTGCGTTCGGTGTGCATGCTGTTATTGTGTAACGATGCTGCCGGGGTGCTGCTGGAAAAGCGGCCACCGGCCGGTATCTGGGGTGGCCTCTGGAGTTTTCCGGAGTTGCGCGCGGAGGATGTGCCGGCCGTCTGGTGCCGGGACAAGCTGGGTATCACGGCAGCCGAGATCGATCGCTGGCCCGTCATGCGGCATACCTTCAGCCATTTCCATCTCGATATCACACCGCTGCTGCTGCGGGCGAATGATGCATCGAACAGTGTAATGGAAGACAAGGGGCTGCTTTGGTATAACCTGACAGGGACCGAACAGCGTGGACTGGCGGCACCGGTGGATGCGCTGCTGCGGCGATTGACAATACAGTTACAACAGCGAGAACAACATGACACGAATAGTACATTGCGTAAAACTGGATAAAGAGGCCGAAGGCCTGGATGCACCGACCTATCCCGGCGAACTGGGGCAACGCATCTTCGAGGGCGTCTCCAAAGAGGCGTGGCAGTTGTGGCTGAAACACCAGACCATCCTGATCAATGAGCACCGCCTCTCGCCCATCGATCCCGAGTCACGCAAGTTTCTCGAGACGGAGATGGAAAAGTTCTTTTTCGGCGGCGGCTCCACGATGCCGGGTGGCTTCGTGTCACCCGATCAGCTCAAATAAATATGTTTATAACACCCGTAGGAGCGCATCGCATGCGCGATTCTTCTATGGCCCGAATCGCGCATGCGATGCGCTCCTGCAAAAAAATGTCAATAACCCAGGGTAACTGATATGAAAGGCATCATCCTCGCCGGTGGCAGCGGCACACGGCTGTACCCGTTGACGCGCACGGTCAGCAAGCAGCTGATGCCGGTGTACGACAAGCCGCTGATCTACTATCCATTGTCGACCCTGATGCTGGCGGGGATCCGCGAGATCCTGCTGATTTCCACCCCGCAGGACCTGCCGAATTTCAGGCAACTGCTGGGCGATGGTGACCAGCTGGGGCTGTCCATCCAGTATGCCGAACAGCCCACGCCGGGCGGATTGGCCGAGGCCTTCCTGATTGGTCGTGACTTTCTCGACGGCCAGCCGGCCTGCCTGATACTCGGCGACAACATCTTTTACGGCCATGGCATGGCGACCAGCCTGCAGCAGGCCGCGACCCTGACAAAGGGAGCGACCGTGTTTGCTTACCGGGTGCGTGATCCCGAACGTTATGGCGTGGTGGAATTCAACGCGCAGGGTCAGGCGGTGAGTATTGAGGAGAAACCATCACAGCCCAGGTCTCGCTATGCGGTGACCGGCCTGTATTTTTACGATGCCGACGTGGTGGATATCGCGGCCGGCCTGTCGCCATCGGCACGTGGCGAACTGGAAATCACCGACATCAACATGATCTACCTGCAACGGCAGGCGCTCAATGTACAACTGCTGGGCCGCGGCACGGCCTGGCTGGATACCGGTACCCATGAATCGCTGTTGCAGGCGGCCACCTTCATCGAGGCGATCGAGCAGCGCCAGGGCCTGAAGGTCGCCTGTATCGAGGAGATCGCCTACCGCATGCATTACATCGACGCACAGCAGCTGGAACAGCTTGCCCAGCCGATGTCCAATAACAGTTACGGCAGCTACCTGCTGGATGTTCTGAAAGAAGCCAAGTCGCTGATATGAATATTGTCGCCACTGACCACCCGGAAGTCTTGCTGATCGAGCCGGACGTGTTTGGCGATGCGCGAGGTTTCTTCATGGAGACCTTTCACGTGGAGAAGTTCGCACAGGCGGGTTTACCCACGGCATTCCTGCAGGACAACCATTCGCACTCGGTACGCGGCGTATTGCGCGGCCTGCATTACCAGCTGCAACATCCGCAGGGAAAACTGGTGCGGGTGGTGAACGGGGAAGTACTGGATGTGGCGGTTGATATACGCAAGGGTTCGCCCCGTTTCGGCGAATGGGTCTCGGTACTGCTGTCAACAGAAAACCGGCGCCAGCTCTATGTACCGCCGGGGTTTGCACACGGCTACTGTACCCTGAGCGAGGAGGCGGATTTCCTCTATAAATGTACCGATGTCTATACCCCCGCGGATGAATACGGCATTGCCTGGGATGATCCGGCACTTGCCATTGAATGGCCGCCGGTCGAATACCTGTTGTCTGACAAGGACCTGAAAAATCCGTTGCTGAGCGAGAGTGACAGGCTGCCATTGTACCAGGCGGAATGATGAAAATTCTGGTAACGGGCGTCACCGGGCAACTGGGCAGTGAAGTGGCTACTGAATTCAAGCGGTTCGGTCACGAGGTGATTGCCGCCGACCGCCAGTCGCTGGATTTCCTGCAGCCGGCACAGGCGGCCGCCGTAATCCGCTTACAGCAGCCGGACTGGGTGATTAACTGCGCCGCCTATACGCAGGTGGACAAGGCCGAGAGTGAGCCCGCACAGGCTTTTATCATCAACCGTGATACACCGGCGCAACTGGCGAAGGCCGTGGCCGCATATGGTGGTCGACTGCTGCAGCTGTCGACGGACTTTGTTTTTGATGGCGCGCAGACGCGTCCCTATGTCGAAGACGATGCAACGAATCCGCTCGGTGTGTATGGACGCAGCAAGCTGGAGGGTGAACAGGCGGTGCAACGCGAGTTGCCGGGGGCCGTGATACTGCGTACTGCCTGGGTGTATGGCGCCCATGGCCACAATTTCGTGAAGACCATGTTGCGACTGGCAACCGCGGGCTCGCCGTTACGGGTCGTCAGCGACCAGCGCGGCACGCCGACCTGGACGAGTGATATCGTGGCGGCGATTGTGGCACTGGTCGATCAGCAAGCGAGTGGCGTATTTCATTTTACCGCGTCCGGTGAGACCAGCTGGCATGGCTTTGCCAGCGCCATACTTGAAGAGGCGGCAAGCGCCGGATTCACGATCAGGACAGGGAAGGTTGAACCGATAGCCACCACAGAATATCCCACGCCTGCCACACGACCGGTGTACTCGGTATTAAATACAGACAAGATCAGTGCCTGCCTGCCGTTTACTATCCCCGCGTGGCGTGACAGCCTGAAGAACATGCTACAGGAGTACGCGACATGCGCAGACTGCTCGTAACCGGCGGTGCAGGATTTATCGGTTCCAACTTTATTCGTTACTGGATCGAGCGCCATCCGGAGGACCGTGTCGTCAATCTCGATGTGCTGACCTATGCCGGCAACCTCGAGAACCTGGCGGAGGTCGAGGCCGCACCCGCCTATCGTTTCGTGCGCGGGGATATTACCGACCGGCTGTTTGTGAAGCAGTTGATGGAAGACGAGCGGATCGACACGGTGATCAATTTTGCCGCCGAGTCACACGTCGACCGTTCCATCCTCGGGCCTGACGCCTTTATCACCACCAATATACTGGGTACGTTTTCACTGCTGGAGGCGGCCCGCGCACTGTGGAGTGACGTCAACGATACGCGGCGTTTTCTGCACGTGTCGACCGATGAAGTGTATGGCAGTCTCAAGAAGGACGAGCCGCCGTTTGACGAGCACCATGCCTATGCGCCGAACAGTCCGTACTCGGCCTCCAAGGCCTCGTCTGATCATCTCGTGCGCGCCTACTTTCAGACCTATGGCCTGCCGGTGCTGACCACCAATTGTTCCAACAACTACGGCCCCTACCAGTTTCCCGAGAAATTGATCCCGCTGACCATCCTGAATGCGCTGGAAGGCAAACCGATCCCGGTGTATGGCGATGGCAGGAACATCCGCGACTGGCTGTATGTAGAGGACCACTGCAGCGGCATCGAGGCGGTGCTGCAGAGCGGGACCCCCGGCGAGGTGTACAACATCGGCGGCATCAATGAGTGGTACAACATCGATATTGTGAACCTGATCTGTGAGCGGCTCGATGAGATACAGCCCGGTGCAGTTTCGTATAAACAACAGGTCACGTTTGTCACCGACCGCCCCGGCCACGACCGGCGTTACGCCATCGATGCGGGTCGCATGCAGTCCGAACTGGGCTGGTCGCCACAGCATGATTTCCCGTCCGGTATCGAGAGCACCCTCCAGTGGTACCTGGCAAACCGTGACTGGTGCGACCGGGTGCGCAGCGGCGAATACCGCGATTACTATGTCCAGCAATACGGCGAGTCCGCAAATTCCTGATTTTTATACCCCTATAGCCCTAAAATCCTGCCAGCGGCTTGACTCACCGCAAGGCAATCGCTTTAATACACCGCTCGCCTCAAACGGCCAGGTAGCTCAGTCGGTAGAGCAGGGGACTGAAAATCCCCGTGTCGGCAGTTCGATTCTGTCCCTGGCCACCATATTTATCAACGAGATAAAAGTTTTCTTCAGATAAAAGTTTTCTTCTGTTAATCCCTGTGTCACTCGGTACACTTTCGGTACACCTGTACGGAAGACGATGTGGCAGCGATCACCAAAACACCCTCGAACACCTGGAAGGCGATCATCCGCAAGCGCGGCTGGCCGACGACCGTCAAGACGTTCCGCACCAAACGCGACGCCGAGGACTGGGCGCGCAGCACCGAGGATGAAATGGTGCGCGGTGTCTACATCAACCGGGCCGGCGCGGAGAAGCTGCTGCTGGAAAAGGCGCTGGACCGGTATCTCAGCGAGGTGTCCGCCAGCAAGCGGGAAAGCACGGCCTACGCGGAGAGCCAAAAGGCCAAGGCGCTGAAGAAGAAGTTCGGTGCCTACAGCCTGGCCGCGATTACGCCGGACCTGGTGGCCGAGTACCGCGACGAGCGGTTGGAGGCCGGCAAGTCCGCCAGCACCGTGCGCCTCGAGCTCTCCCTGCTGTCACATCTGTTCACCATTGCCATCAAGGAATGGCGCGTGGGGCTGTTCTATAACCCGGTGGCCAACATCCGCAAGCCGGCACCGGCCAAGGGCCGTGACCGCCGCCTGAGCGCGGATGAGGAGAAGGCCCTGTTCAAGGCCTGCGACGCATACTCCAACCCCATGCTCGGCTGGATTGCCCGCATCGCGCTCTACACCGGCATGCGCGCCGGCGAAATCAAGTCATTGACCCGCCGGCAGGTGAACCTGCAGAAACGTACCGTGCACCTGAGCGAGACAAAGAACGGTTCGGCCCGCACCGTACCGCTCACCCGCGACGCGGCGGATATCTTTCGCATGGCACTGAGCAATCCCGTGCGTCCCT
>CAMYIO010000067.1 GCA_947258515.1 uncultured Ectothiorhodospiraceae bacterium | reverse complement strand
TATAGACCAGGTTTGACTGGGCCAGACCGCGCTGCAGGGTGCGCACGCTGGTGCCGGCGAGTTCGGCGGCCAATTTGATATCCGGGTAGCCATCGACCAGATAGGCACGCAAGGTCTGTTTGAGGGAATCGGCAAAATCAACGGGGAGTTCGACGAGCCCGTCCTGACCCACACCTGTGGAAGTTGTTAAGAACGGGCGGCCAATCGAATGAGCCTGCAGGCTCAGCATGGAGCGGGGCAGCTCGATCCAGGCCGACTTCTGGCCGGTGAGCATACGGGTATTGGGAAATTGTTCGCAGACAAACTGGCCAGGCGAGAGTGTTGACTCAAATCCCATCACGTTCGGGTGCCAGTCCGGCCCCGCAAACGCGCGTACGATCGACAGCAGCATCAGGTCGGTGTTGAGTTCGCAAATGCCTATGTGCTCCATATCCAGGGGTATGTCATGACGGTGGCAGACCTTCACCCCGGGTGCCCTGTAGTCGATCCAGATCTTGAGTTGGGTATCCTCCTGGGGTGCCAGGCGGCAGACGGTCTCGAGCGCGGTGCGAAGAGTTGGCGTTGCGTGCGCCTTCCTGATGAAGGCCGGGCTGAGTTCTGTAATCTTCAGGTGCTTTCTGGCCCGTAGCCCAAGGCCATCAATGCCCTCGTTGCGGGAAATCCTCGCCAGGAATTCCAGTGTTGGCAGTAGCGGCAGCTTCGCCTCGGGTTCATCGGCAAGCAGCACCGGGTAGCCTGGCCTGGCGCAAGTGACGCTCTACCGGTGCGCCGGCTGCGCGCAGGAAGCCGATATAGGGGAGCATGTGTGCCGCCCGATAGACCGGGATAGGTTTCACGTTACTTCTCACCTCGCTTTCAAGTTCATAACGTTGGTTCCTCAGTAGGCGCTTTGTACAATACAAGCTGTCAACCAAAGTCATGAGCTCTATAGTTAATTCAGACTATACTCGGGCCACGCATGCAAATCCTGTATAAATTGTCAGCAGCTCGTCGTGTCAAAGCCTGCCACGGTACGCGTGGCGCACGCCGAGAGGGATTTGTGAACCTGTTGCAGCGGGTCTTCTTCACCTGGCTGGTTCTCACCGGTGCCGCCGGTGTCCTGGCGGAACCCGCGGGACAAAACGACGCTGGCGCTCTGGTTGCGCCAGCCGGAATGCTGCATTCTGCGACCACAGGGTTTTTAAGTTCAAAAATACATCGGAGATCAAGCCCCTTAACGAAGTCATCGGTCAAAAGCGGGCGGTCCAGGCCATCGAATTCGGGTTGAATATGAAAAGCCCCGGATACAATATTTTTGTCACCGGTGTTGCCGGCACGGGAAAATCCACCATCGTCAGAGATATTGTCACCCAACATGCCAAAACCCTGCCCGCACCGGACGGCTGGTGCCGCAGGCCGTAGATCCCAAATGGCATATAAGTCAGCCCGCTGTTAATCCGGTTGCGCTCCTGACAGCCGTCACGGAATCCCCTTCGGTTCACGATGCACTGCGTCAGCTGACACCCTCGCAAGTGGGTTACCTGCGGCTGAAAACGCTGTTGCGTGACTACCGCGCACTCGACAGCAGCGGCGGCTGGCCCGTCGTCCCTCCCGGGGAGGTGCTCGAAAGAGACTCCCGTGACCAGCGCGTGCAGTTGCTTCGGCACCGGCTGATACTGTCAGGTGATCTGGCTGGCGATGACTATGGCTCGGCATTTCATTTTGACGCCGCTGTCGAGGCGGCGGTGCGCAACTTCCAGGCCAGGCACGGCCTCGAGGAAGATGGCATTGTCGGCAGCAAGACCCTGGTGGCTCTGAACGTCCCGGTCAGCGAGCGTATCCAGCAGATTTTGGTCAACATGGAGCGCTGGCGCTGGATGCCGGACGAACTGGGTGACCGCTATGTGCTGGTTAACATGGCCGGGTTTGAACTGCAGGCCGTCGAGGACGGCGAGGTGGTCATGGACATGCGCGTCATTATTGGCCGCCCGTATCGCTCTACGCCGGCATTCGTCGGCGAAATGAAGTACCTGGTATTCAATCCCTATTGGAACATCCCGCACAAGCTGGCCATCCTTGACCTGCTGCCAAAGCAGCAGGCGAATCCTGACTATTTAAGGGAGGGTGGCTTTCGGGTCTATGCCAGCTGGAAGAAGGGTGCGGAGGAACTGGATCCGGCGGACATCGACTGGTCGGCCTTTACGCCGGCTAACTTTCCCTACCGGTTGCGCCAGGATCCCGGGGAAAGCAACAGCCTCGGAAGGATCAAGTTCATGCTGCCCAATCCCTACGCGGTCTACCTCCATGACACGCCGTCCCGCCACCTCTTCCGGCGTCCTGTCAGGACCTTCAGTTCCGGTTGCATCCGGGTCGAGGAGCCGCTGCAGCTGGCGAACTTCGCGCTCGGAAACGGGGAGAATGCCGTGACGGTCGATGTGCAGAAAGAAATCGACAGTGGCGAGAACCATACCCGCTCGCTGCCGCGGCCGTTGCCGGTATACCTGCTCTATCTGACCGCATGGGTCGACGAACAGGGCAAGGTGCAGTTTCGCAACGACGTCTACGGGCGCGATGTCCTGGTGCAGAGGGCCTGTGCCTCGGGAACAGGTTGATACCCGCCCGGGGGCCTCTCCTGGCAGAAACACTTGACCGAATGTGAGCCGCGACACGGCCGCGTCGCGGCTATCGTGTCATGCTGCTTACAAATCTCCCCGCTGTTCAATATCCGGTCACAGCGGGCGATTTCATAGGGGGAGGGGCTGTTTACATCGCGGCGTATTTGCGTATAATCAGCCGCTAATATTGCTGGCGAATATAATATCTTTTAAAAACAGCTGGTTATCATTGATAATGGAGTCAATGCGATGGCTTGGGTAAGAGATATTATACGACAGGAGCAGGTCGTGGCCTGCAGCCGGCGGCAGTTTCTGCGTATCGGTTCCGGTGTTGCCGCATCCCTGCTGCTTCCCGCTGCCGGGCTTGCCAGGGCTGCCAGTCACAGGGAGCGATCCCTGAATTTCTACAATACCCACACCGATGAACGGCTCAAGACCTGCTACTGGGCCGAGGGCGATTACCTGCCGGAAGGACTGCAGGAAATCAACACCATCCTGCGCGATCATCGTACGGATGACATCCACGATATGGACCGGGGCCTGCTCGACCTGCTGTATCTGCTGCAGACCAAGGTCGAAAGCCAGCAGACTTTCCAGATCATTTCCGGTTACCGTTCCCCCAGGACCAACGCCATGCTCAGCGAGAAGAGTGGTGCCGTTGCCAAACGCAGCTACCACATGCAGGGCATGGCGATCGATATCCGTCTGAATGGCTGCGACCTGAAGCAGCTGCACAAGGCGGCCCTGTCACTCAAGGCCGGCGGTGTCGGCTACTATCCCTCGTCCGACTTTATCCATGTCGATGTAGGCCGGGTGCGTCGCTGGTAGTCGTGCTCGCCTGATCCCGGATTCCTTGCTGCATTCCGCCTCAAAATGGGTCTTCCTCAGCTGGGCCTGATTCAGGCCGGATAATACATTCGCTCCTCATCTACATCCTGTAGGCGGCACCGCTCCTGCAATAAGACTTTTTGCAATGGTCGGGTTAATACTGGTTTCGGATATTCAAGTGACACTTATTTGATTAGTTTTTCCTATATTTCATGTAGACGCTCATAAAATCTGCAAATGTTAGTGTTTGGTGATGAACACCCGATGGGTGTAGGCTAAAACCTAACTAGCCAAATAATTGAAAAAGGCGGGTAAGAAGAACAGCTGGATACAGTAAACAATAACAAAATGATATCTGTGGTAGTGCATATGATTCGTACAATAACAGTTGTGTCAGCCTTCCTCCTGGCGACAGGTTCAATTGCCCATGCTGAAGGCAGTGAGCCTTCCTTCCCCGGCCCTGGAATCGAACCGTACGAATTCAAATTTCAACACCAGTACTTTCAAAGGGTCGACATGGCTATATCACCCCATGAGTACGAGGAAATATATAGTCGCAATAAAAGATTTGTGCATAAAACCCTGGGTTCTTACTCGAAAAATGTACTTAAAATAATCGGTATTCCCGAGCAGGGGGGCTACCTCATGGGCGCGGCTCTCGGCCTGGTAATTAACAATCGATCTCAGCTGGATCTGAACGAAAGCAAGACACTTGCACTGGAATTCGAGGACATGGATAAACCCGAGCGTACCCTCTACTTCAAAGTCAAGCTGACTTGGTAATGGGCATGGGGGTGGGGTCTGAAGCGGTCTGGCTATTTAGCTTACTGGCCGGTTGCGTGGCAGATCAAGAAAAAATAATGCTTTCCCCTTTTACCCCGGGATCATCACAGTGCGGTTGCCATTGAGGCAATCTCTTCATCGGACTCTTCCAGGATAACCATGAGATCATCGGGGCTGATGCCTGTCTTGCTAAAGGACGGGAGCTGCACCAGGGCCTGCTGTCCCTCGCTGTCGTCAGAATCCAGGTGAGACAGCTGGTTGGCGACAATAACAATATCGGTGATATCAGCTCCCCCGAAATGTTCGCGATCCAGACATTCATGTTCATCAGCCGCTTCGGCAATCGCATCGGAGAAGCCCCACGTTTCGATAATCATCCGGCCAATCCCGGGATGCCAGTCCAGCAGAATCCCGTTTATCGCTACTGGGTCAGCAACTATTTCGGGGTAATCGCCAATGCGTGTCAGGATGTAGAACTTGCCGATGTCATGCACAAGCCCGGCCAGCATGGCTTCATCCGTACTGAGCCTTGGTTGATAGCGTTTTGTAAGCAGGTACGATAGTGCACCAACATGGCTACAGTGGATTCGCGTCTCTTCAATAGTATCGTATACGGGACTGTCCTTCGGAACCTTGAATGTCTGGTCCATGGCCATTGAGATGGACGTGTTGCGTACCATCTCCATGCCGAGACGGCTGATTGCCATTTTCAGATCGATGATCTCTACCGGGCCGCGTCGCAGCATGGCAGAATTTGCCATGCGCAGCAGACGAATGGTCAGCAGTGGATCGGAATGGATGACCTGTGCCACTGAATTAATCGAAATATCAGGGTCATTGAGCGCTTCACGCACTCGCATCATATTTTCGGGGAAGGGGGGCAGATCGAACGATTTATTACTCAGTTCCTCGCCCAGTTTCTTGATAAATTCAAAACCGGCATTGTGAGCGGTATTGTGAGCGGCATCCATGCTGACCTCCTGTGACCCTAATTATACTCATCCATGACTAGAACCCTGACGGCGGATTGGATAATTACTTTAGGATCAACAAAGCCTGGGTTAGAGCCCTTGATATCAGGCCAACATCGGAAGCACAGATAGTGTGTAATACCGGCCTTCTCTTGAAGCTGCGCAGTCCCTTGTAATAATTTAAGCGGTTGCCGTACTCGCAGACCCGGCGGTCGACTTTATCGCCAGTACGCACATAACGAGTGTCGCCTATTACACAGCCCGCCAATTGCAGCGTATCAGGGGTATGTGCATTAATGACTTCGGGCAGGAAACTGCCCGGTATTCCTGTATATTCTGCCGGGCTCATTTTGTTCCACATTCGAGGTGATACCGATGCCCAGAATCCTGCTGCTGTTATCCCTGGCGCTGTTGCTGGGTGCTTGTACGGAAGAACAGCAAAACCGTCTGACCCGTCTCGGGGTAACCTGGCTGGAGGGCAACTACCGGGTGACTTACGCTGATGGCGAGCATGTGAAAAGCTGGGAGCTGCGTGACAGCAAGGTCACGTCTGAACCCGAGAAGGGTTATTATTTCTTCTGGGTTAATAAAGGCAAGGAACGCTACTATGTGCAAACCCCGATTGCGCGAACCTATATCGAGGAAATTCCATAGCCCGCTAGCGGAAGCAGGCTGATCCTGTTCGCATGGATTGGGCGCCAGTCGGTTTGTACCCGCACTCACCGAGGTTCCGGGTTAGGCTCAGGACACATGCTAGAACTCGATATCAGCCCGTAAACCAAAGATCCAGCCGGCGGGGTTGTCCTGGACGGAATCGATCCCGGTGCGGCGGTCTTTCATGTATTGAATGTCCGCGGTGAGTCCCAGATCATTAAAGCCGAGGCGATAATAGGCCTCGAAAACATGGCTGTTCTCAATGTCGAGGTTGCCGCCTGCAAAATAAGCGTAGCCAACTCCGATATTGTCCGCTGGGCGACCCCAGCCACTGCCGTTGAAATTGAGACCTGCGGAATAGTGCGCTTTGTAATCAACTGCCGCATCTGCACGTTGCCAGGCAAAACGCAGAAATGCTGCCATGACAGCGTTGATTTCCTGGTCGAATGACAGCCCCCAACCCAGCAGTGACTCCTCGTCAGTGCCGGAGGGGTTGGGGAATGCAGACGAAGTCCCGCCCAGAATAATGCGGTAGTTTCCCGTGCCTGACCCGGTATCGGCGTGGTATCCCGTCTGGATGCCCCAGAAGTTGTAATTGTTACCGTTGTCGTTCTCCCCAATATTCATGCCCAGTGCATTGACCGACCAGGGACCGGAGGTCCACTCCAGTGCGGCACCCCGGTCATAGGAAGGCAGGCTGTAACTGCCAGAGTTCACAAAGGCCTCGTTCATGAACTGGGTATATTCGTCGTTTGCGTATTCGTTTGCGTCCAGGTAATCGGTGGAGTCGAGGATGCCAAGGGTGGCACCCAGCGTACTGTTGTTTGCGAAACTGAAGGTATGCCTGTACCAGGCAGCCAGCAGGTAGTCGCGGCTGCGGCCGTTGATGTCCTTGACGTTGTCCTCAAGGTCCGCCGCCCAGGGTGACAGTACCCAGGGTGAGACCTTGTTGAGCCCGTTATCCGCGGCAAATCCGAACTTGATGAAGAACTGCTCATTAACCTTATATGCCTGCACCGGGAGTGCCAGAGAAGTCAGAAGGAGCGCTATTACAAGAGGGTAAACGATTATTCGCATTTTTCTATAGGTGCATTGTCGGACGTAATCCCGTATTGCCTCGACTGCAGATATTGCCAGGGGAACTCTGATTAATTCGCAATATACTGGTATTCATGTGTTGCACTGTCTGCAGGGTGCACCGTGCAAGGGTTCGTTATATTTATCAGAGATTCCCTAAACCTGAATGCGCTGATCCTGAAAATTACCTGAGCAACCCTGTATATCAACGAGTTTGGAGCCGATCGTAAGATATATCGATACTGTTGCCGCAATCGTCGCTCAGGTTTGATCTGAACGATTACGCATCTTCAAACAGCCCGTAGTGGTAGGCGCCTTCAATCACACCGCTGGTATAGTAGCCTTGCAGGCCCCTGAAATCGCCCTTTGCAAAATACACCTTCAGGTCAGGGTCTTGCTGCACGGCCCTGTTTACATTTTCGACCAGTTGCTCATCGGCATTTCTCACCAGCACGCCGCAAAACCCCGCCGTCAGCGGGTAGATATCGTTGCCGCTGTCGCCGCAAAACACGACATCTTCTTTCGCGGCACCGAACTCCTCGGCCACATACTCAAGGGCGGTCTGCTTGGTCGCACTTGCAGGCAAAAAATCCAGCAGCCCCTTGCCGTCCACTGAATCAAAGCTGTAGATGATGACTTCGTCGAACTTTCCCTTTACCAGTTCATCGACCTTCTTCAAGACGGCATCATTTTTGTCGTGCTCGACATAGTAACTCTGCTTGAACGGGTTCAGATGCTCGCGTTCCTGTTCGCGCATCCCCTCGACATCGGCAACTGCATCTCGTATGGCGCCGGCATCCCACCTCGGACTCGCCTGCCTGACATGGTCAATCCAGCCATCATCAAACGTCCACTCGCCATTTTCATATTTTCTTATCGAGGTGCCGACATCGCCGCAGAGTACATCCGGGTATCTGACACCGTATTCCCTGATGGCATTTTCAGTGAGCGCCAGGTTGCGCCCGGTCACATAGACGACAAGAACATCGTGTTCTCCTGTCAGGCTGTTGAACAGGCTGATGGCTTCGTCATCAGCCTTCCAGCTGCCATTCGGGAGCAGCGTCCTGTCCAGGTCGGTAGCCAGTATTTTCATAATGTTCTCCACGAATAATTCGTTTCAGCGGGCTAGCGATACGAGGTCACATATTCCGCGCAGGCCATGCCCTTGTGTGTAACGCTGAAGCCGAAGTCGCGCAAGTCGGCGTTCAAGGTCGCTACACAGCCATGATGTGTCCAGGTCATGTGCAGGCGGTGTTCATCCGAGTCGTGGATCTCCAGGTCGCCTTCAAAGGCAGGTGACTTGTTGCGCAGTCTCATGAGTTCCAGCTGGTCGCGCACGACAATACGCGAGAGCCCATGGTCGATATCACTGTGTGCAAGCGTGGTGCGATTGATTTCCTTGTGTCCGGCTGCGCCGCCCATGTCAGCTGCTGCGTAATCATTCCTGCCGGCAAACAGGTCCAGGTACCATACCTGCGGGGTACCGGGCATGAACATCTGAATGGCCCGCGCAAGGCGCAACTTGCGCTCGTCTTCCCCCAGTGCGCTGAAGAATGTCGCATTGACCTGGTAATACGCTATCTTCTTGCCATCCGGTCCATAGAGGTTTTTCACCCTTCCGCCCCGGTCCATTACTTCATCAATAATCGCGGCAATTTCCCCCTCGCTTAACAAACCCCTGCGGGTGACGCCGTCGACTTTCTTGCCCCTCAGGTCAAGGACAGGGATGCCATCATGACAACCCAGCATGTTGATGGTCTTGATGTCTTTTTCCAGTATTTCACCAATCCACTGCAACAGATGTTTGTTCGAGCCGCGGTCCAGCGCATCGATCACCAGCCCCGGAAAGAAAAAATCGTAAATGGGGAAGCCCCTGGCGGCCACTTCTTCATGCAGCCCATAGCCGTATTCAGCGTGTATTTCAGGCAGGAGAATCAGGTCGTACTTGTCCGCTATGCTTTTCAGTTTCCCGAGGTACTCCCAGGTGCCGGGCTTGTTGAAGAAATTGACCTCACCCGGTTCCTTGTGCAGGTAGGCGAAGGCATCGAGCCTGACAAGTTTGCCGCCATGCGCGCGCAGTTTCTTCAGGGTCTCATCGTAAAATTCCCAGACCTCATGAGACTGGGCATTGAGGTCCATTTGTCCAAGGTATTTACGGTTTTGTTCAACAATGGAAATGATATCGTCCTTGTGATGCGACAAATTCCCGAGGTCGATTTCGCTGATGTCACGTCTTGCATTCAATACGTCATTGACGATCGCTGCAATATGCTCTGCATCCTCGTGGGTGAGTTCATTGATCCCCAATGCCTGCAACAGATCGTGGGGGGCGACCTCGTGATAGGAGACATCATGATAAAATGTGTTCCAGTACGGCCTGTCGGTGCCATCCGGGAAACGCACCTTCAGTATCGGAAGACCGGGTTTCCTCATGAAAAGCTTTTCGAGATGTTCTTCGTGAGGTATGACGTGGCCGTCAGGACTCATTTCGCCATGTGTTTGCCAGAAATCATTCCAGTTAATAAAGAAATTCCTGTATTTCGATTCGTCACCATGTTTCAAGAGATCCTGGAACTGCGGCGAGCCTACAGAGAGGTGGTTCAAAACGAGATCAAACTTGAACATGACGTTGAGTTCATGGAGCTGCTCCAGGTCTTCCCGTGAGACCAGCTCGTCATTGAGGTCGTAATCGATGATGGAAAAGCCGCGGTCCAGGTCACTGTTGAAAACGGTAGGCAGGATGTAGAACAGGGAAAAGACATCCTTGAATTCCGGCCGCTTGAGCATGTGTACAATATCAGCCAGGTTGCGGCCAATGCTGTCAGGGTAAGCGTTGAAAATGACGCCTTTCGGCATAGCCTGCTTCGTCGATTCGATTTCGGTATTCATGGCGCTCACTCAGTTGCTTGCAGGTTTTTCTTGCAGCCGCACACGGGTGCTTGCATGCCAGGCAAGTGTGTATTCTAGCGGGATAGCGGGTTAATGAATACTCGTGGCGGCCTTTATTGCTGCCGTTTCCGATAGTCCGGAGTTAACCCGCTCCTGCAATACGACTTTCTGCATTGATTGGGTTTATTCACTGCGGACTTATCATTTATTGCTAAGATCAGTGTATAAATCGCATGAATGGATGCGGCGGAGTGTACGACACCGCTGCATACTGAGTGATTGTTAATGTAGCGATCAGGGTTGTCTTCATGATGAATACCCGCACATGGAAAAAAGCCGGCATTGTCACCGCTATCCTGGTGCTGGTACTTGTCGTGATCGGGATTGCTGCGCCAAGGTTACTGGATCTAAATCGTTACCATGGCTTAATCGTCTCCGAGGTGCAGAAGGCCAGCGGTGGCCAGGTCACTCTGGGACATATTAGCTGGGGTTTTACACATCGCCTCTGGCTGGAAGTAGACGGCTTCTCCATTGCCAATGCCTCTGCATTTGCCGGAGACGTCGAGCTTACCCGCCTCTATGCCAGCATCTCGATACCGCGCTTGCTGACCAGAAAGGTGGTAGTGAAAAAACTGCAACTGCAAGGGCCCGGGATCAAATACAGACTTGAGCCCGGGACGCAAGACACGGATGCGGCTGCCGGCAATACAACAACTGCCGGTGTTCAACTGCCCGTGGAGGTGGAAATCGAGCGCCTGGCTATCGAGGTCGACCGACTTGAGTTGAGCGACAGCCTGACACTGCCGGGTGAAACGCTGCTGCATATCTTTACCGATATCGAGCTGGCGGCAACCTCTGTCGCGCCCGAAGCGGTGATGGCCTTTAATGTATCCCTGCAGGATAAAGCGCCATCAGGTCTCGGCTCGCTCAAAGCACAGGGAACCTTCAGCGGACTCACCAAAGCCCTGACACTCGAAAATCCTGAACTTAAACTGAAGGCTGTCCTGAAGACCCTGTCTGCAGAGGTCATCAAGCCCTATTTAAAAGACAGCCAGTTAAATGATCAGCTGTCCGGCAGTGTTTCACTGCAAGTCAACTACGTGGGTGATCTGGGCGAAAACCTGCATGCGCAGGGGAGCATCGATCTTGGTCAATTACGCTATGCAAACCCTGAACTCTGGGAGGTGCCGCTGGCAGGAGCTGACACCACGATTGGCTTTCAGATAAGCCTTGATCCGGAAAATGTCACTGCCGAAAAGATCACCCTGAAGCGCGGCACCCTTTCGCTGGATGCACAGGGTGTGGTGCAGGGCTGGAACCAGCAACCGGTCATAAGCACGGCTGAATTTTCGTCCAACCTGCCATTGGCCGATCTGGTACCCCTGATCCCCTGGAAGCAGCTGGGCGAGGACGCCGACCTGATTCGGCCCATCCTCGAGGGCGGTGGCAAGCTGGTAATCAATAAATTGGCACTGGCCGGGATCAGTCTCAAAAAACCGCCCGCGACATTGCCCGACTGGCTGCCTGAAATCGAAATGGTGGCCGACGTGACCGGGGTGACCCTGCCCGCCATACAGAACAGTCCCAAAATTCAGAACATTGAGGGAAGCGTGCAACTGGCAAACGGGGTCGCGCAGGTGCAGGTGCTGAAGGCACGGCTGGCCTCCATTGACCTGCCACCGGTTTCAGCCGAAATCACCCATTTACTGGACGATCCGCAGATACACGCCACTATAAACGGCGAGCTGAAGCTGGATATAAACACTGACGTGCAATTGCAGACGTTGCTGAAAGAAATCGGGCTGGGAAAAGTGATCGGTGTCGCCCGACTGGAAGAAGTTATCGGGGTGGCCAGCCTGGACTTGACGGTTGATCTGGAAACGGCACGGCTGGCGGACTATCAGCTGCAGGGAACTGCCGATATGAAGGATTTTCTGCTGAAAACGGCGTATTCACCGGCAATGTTTCATGGCATCGACATCAGCCTCGATATCAAGCCGGCTGTTGTAACAGTATCCGATGCATCTGCAATTGTTACCTTGCCCACTGCTGCAACGTCTGCCGACAATCATTTAACATTCAACTTTCAGGCCCGGGTAGACGAATGGCGCAGCAACCCTGCGGTCACCCTGCAGCATCTCAAGACGTCAAGGATTGCGCTGTCATTACTGGCATCGATCCTCCCCTGGGAGGAACTGGGTCAATCCGCACAACCCGTCAAGGCCATTCTGCAGTCCGGCGGTTTCATGACCATTAGCGACTTGTCCTTGCCTGTAATCGACACTGCCAGGCAACCAATCGAACCGCAACAACTGCTTGCAGGGGCCGCGTTGGCCGCGGAGTTAACCGATATCACCGTGCCGCGCGGTTTATCACCGGTCATCATTGAAGGGATAAACGGGCAGGTCACCCTGGAGAAGGATGTACTGCTCGCTGAAAACGTTCAGGCCAGGGTGGGTGCCGTCGCGTTGCCTGTGCTCAACATCCGGGCCACGGGTGTCGCTGATCATTTCAAGCTGGCCCTCAGAGCCAAGGGACCCCTGCAGCTGGCCAGTGCCGGTGACCGGCAAATCGAGCAACTGCTGCTGAAACACGGCCTGAAAGATCTCGATGTTTCCGCTGACATCGATGTGAGTGCCGATTTTGATCAGCACAAACCCGAAGAATGGACGGCCAGCGGTACACTGCACCTCAAGGATGTCAGCGCCAAAAGCAGATCACCGCGCAGAATATCAGCACGCGGATCAACCAGGCGCCGCTGCAGCTATCGGGTAAGATTTCAGGCATTGGTTCCCCGAACCTGCTGGTCGACGGCCGCACCATGACAAAGGGGCTGGACCTGGCACAGCTGGCAGAGCTGGTCCCGGCGCTGAAGAAGATCAACGTGCAGGGTGTGCTCGACATGGATGTGGACGTCCATGTGCCTTATTCCGCTCCTGCCGGGAGCCGGCTCAAGGGTACGGTATCCGCCCGCAATGCCGGTTTCCAGCTGGCCTCACCCGGACTGGTCATAGCAAGGGGAGACCTGGACCTGGCACTCAGTGGTAATACGGCCACGATTAAAAAAATGAGCATGGCGGTCAATGAACAGCAGCTGTCGGTATCAGGACGCCTGTCCAATCCCGTGGAGCCGGACATCAAGCTGATGCTTACTGCACCGGACCTGGATATCGATCGCTTGCTGCCGCCGGACAAGGCCGCAAAGCCTGTATCTGCAGCCTCAAACGACAAGCAGACTCAGGGTGTGAACAAGCCCGCAACAGCCAGCAAGACCGGCAAGGCGGAACTGCCGCCGCTGGCCCGCAAGCTGAGCGCCGATGTCCAGCTGCAGGCCGATCGTGCCCAATATAAAGGTATGCATTTTGAAAAATTGAATATGGACCTGCTTTACCAACAGGGGCTGCTCAAAAGTTTTGACCTGAACGCCGGTATGGAGAAAGGGCAATTCGCCACCAAGGGGTCGGCCGATTTGCGGGACCTGCAGCACATCAGTTTTACGCTGGATCCGGATATCAGCGCATTGCCGCTGGCTGCGATTGCACCGGCGCTTGGCGTTGACAGTTTACCACTCAGTGGCCCGCTCACGTTGAAGGGTCAGCTGCGGGGAACTACCGGCAGCAGTGGAGCATTACTGGCTGGCCTTGCCGGGAAACTGGACATTTCGCTGGGTCCGGGGAATTTAAACAAGGTCGGAAAGATCGGCGACTTTTTTGCAAAACTGTTTTCCATCGACAAAATCGGCGCCCTTTTCTCCGGCAGATTATTCAGGGATTTTTCCAGCCGCGGAATTTACTTCGAGAACATAACCGCCCAACCTGTATTTGACCAGGGCATGCTTAACATCGGTAACTTGCACTTCGGCAGTGATGTCATGACGGTAGACGCCCAGGGTACACTGGATATGATCGATGAGAAATTGAAGATGCAGGCTCTGCTGGTACCGCTGGCAACGGTGGATGATGCGCTGAGTTACGTACCGTTAGTCGGACATGCGCTGGAGGATGTGAGCAAAGTCCGCATCGATGTTGACGGGCCGCTGGATGATCCCCGGATTCATACAGAGGAAGTCAGGGAAATCGGTAAAGGCATTGAGACTGAAGTTGAGCAACCAGGAACGATATTAAAAGGCGTTGGTAAAGGCCTTGAAAAGGTATTTTAGAATCGCAGACTACAGGCGCTGGCTGGATACTATGAATAAATGATATGCAGTAGGGGTTTAATAAAACGTATCCTGGAACATTTGCATGGACTCCGCCGTTGCGGCATGCAGGTGGATACCAGCACCCGTGTTCCCGGTGGAATGCGTTTGCTTCTCGTCCTGCTGGTGTGCACTCCGGTGTTTGCCGCACCGGGCGAAAGTGAGCCGTACGAAGTGCTTGTGCTGCACTCTTTTCGAAGCAGCCTGCCCGTGAACACGGACTGGTATGGCGGGATTGTCCGCGGCTTCAGTTCGGAAGCAGACCGGCTGGTTGAAATCGATATCGAGGCGCCCGATCTGAGCCGTTTCGGAGATGCGGACTATGTCAGCAATTTGCTTGACATCTATCGCTATAAGTATCGTGACCAGAAGCCACATCTGATTATCCCGACCTATACGCCGGCCTACAAATTCCTGCTCGACTATGGCGAGGAGCTGTTTCCCGGTGTCCCCATTGTATTCTGCGGAGCTGACAGCCGCTTCGTTGCCTCTCGGGAACGGGCACCGCATATTACCGGTGTAACCAGCCATCGTGACATTGCAGGCACACTGGAGCTGGCCTTGCAGGTCCATCCCGGCACGCAACGGGTGGCCGTGATTGTCGGATCCGGCATCATGGACTTGCAGTTCGAGCACGATGCCCGGCAGGTGCTAGAGCCGTTTGGGGAGCGGGTCGGGTTCATGTGGCTACGGGGATTGCCGCTTGACGAGCTCATCGATACGGTAAGCAAACTGCCTGAAAACACGGTGATGCTGTACCTGGTTCAGCTTCAGGACCGCACTGGCAAGACATACATCCCCATTAATATGCTGGAGGCCGTGTCACTCGCGTCGAATGCACCGGTCTATGGTCTAT
>CAMYIO010000066.1 GCA_947258515.1 uncultured Ectothiorhodospiraceae bacterium | reverse complement strand
TGGCACTGCTTCCCTGCCCTTCTGAAAATTGCAACTGCCCGTCCCTGGCACCCACCTGTACCTCGCTGCCGGGACCAAAGCGGCCTGCCAGTATTGCCTGGGCCAGCGGATTTTCCAGTTGGCTCTGGATCGCGCGTTTCAATGGCCGTGCGCCGTACACCGGGTCAAAGCCGGCTTCACCCAGCTGGTCCAGGGCGGCATCGCTAATCACCAGACCGATATCGCGATCCTGCAAGCGCTTGCGAAGAATCTCGACCTGCAGTCCGGCGATGGCACGAATCTGTTCCCGGTCAAGCGGGTGAAACACCACCACATCGTCAATGCGGTTGATGAATTCGGGGCGGAAGTGACTGCCGACAATTTCCATGACCGCCGCTTTCATGGCGTCATAGTTTTCGTCACCGGACATTTCCTGGATCATCTGGCTACCGAGGTTAGAGGTCATCACAATCACGGTATTGCGAAAATCGACCGTGCGGCCCTGACCATCCGTGAGGCGGCCGTCATCCAGCACCTGCAGTAACACGTTAAACACATCCGGGTGTGCCTTCTCGACTTCATCCAGCAGGATGACGGAATACGGTTTGCGTCGCACGGCCTCCGTCAGGTAGCCGCCCTCGTCATAGCCGACGTAACCCGGGGGAGCACCGATGAGGCGCGCCACCGAATGTTTCTCCATGAATTCGGACATATCGATGCGCACCATGGCTTCATCGGTATCGAACAGGAAGTTCGCCAGCGCCTTGGTGAGTTCGGTTTTACCGACACCCGTGGGGCCAAGAAACAGGAACGAGCCATTCGGCCGGTTGGGGTCAGACAAGCCGGCGCGCGAGCGACGAATCGCATCCGACACCACCTTCACGGCCTCACCCTGACCGACGACACGCGCCTGCAGACCTTCTTCCATGCGCAACAGCTTTTCACGTTCGCCTTCCAGCATTTTGGACACAGGAATACCGGTCCATTTCGATACCACATCGGCGACCTCCTCTTCACCGACCTTGTTGCGCAACAACTGCATGGTCTGCGACTCGGCCTGGTCAGCTTGCACCAGTTGTTTCTCGAGTTCCGGGATACGTCCATATTGCAGTTCGGAGGCACGCGCAAGATCGCCGGCGCGGTGTGCGGTATCGAACTCGAGACGTGCTCGTTCGAGCGCTTCCTTGATATGGCTGGCACCCTGCACGGCGGCCTTCTCGGACTTCCAGATTTCATCCAGGTCGGAAAATTCACGTTCCAGCTCTGCAATCTCTTCCTGCAGATTGTCGAGGCGTTTTTTAGAGGCCTCATCGGATTCCTTTTTCAGCGCCTCACGTTCGATCTTCAGCTGGATCAGGCGCCGCTCGAGGCGGTCCATGGCCTCTGGCTTGGAATCAATCTCCATACGAATGCGACTGGCGGCTTCATCAATCAGGTCTATGGCCTTGTCCGGCAATTGCCGGTCAGTGATGTAGCGGTGCGACAGGATGGCCGCGGCGACGATGGCCGGGTCCGTAATATCGACACCGTGGTGAACTTCATAGCGTTCTTTCAAACCACGCAGGATCGCGATGGTGTCCTCGACAGTGGGTTCATCAACCTGCACTTTCTGGAAGCGCCGTTCCAGCGCCGCATCCTTCTCGATGTACTTGCGGTATTCATCCAGCGTGGTCGCGCCGACACAATGCAGTTCACCCCGCGCCAGCGCCGGCTTCAGCATATTGCCGGCATCCATGGCGCCCTCGGCCTTGCCGGCACCGACCATGGTATGCAACTCGTCGATAAAGAGGATGACCTGCCCTTCCTGTTTTGACAGGTCATTCAAGACTGCCTTGAGCCGTTCCTCAAATTCGCCGCGAAATTTCGCTCCGGCAATCAGGGTACCCATATCCAGAGATAACAGTCGCTTACCATTCAGTCCTTCAGGCACTTCTCCATTGATAATGCGCTGCGCGAGGCCCTCGACAATGGCGGTCTTGCCGACGCCGGGTTCACCGATCAGTACCGGGTTGTTCTTGGTGCGGCGCTGCAGTACCTGTATGGTGCGGCGGATTTCGTCATCCCGTCCGATGACCGGGTCCAGCTTGCCCTGCTCGGCCCGCTCCGTGACATCAATGGTGTATTTTTCCAGTGCCTGGCGCTGGTCCTCGGCATTCGGGTCGTCTACCTGCTGGCCACCCCTGACCTGGTCGATGGCCTGTTCCACCAGTTGCTTGCTGGCCCCGGCCTTGCGCAACAGTTCGCCCACGCCGCCCTTGTCCTGCAACGCGGCAAGGACAAACAGCTCACTGGAGATGTAGCTGTCCTTGCGCTGCTGAGCCAGTTTGTCAGTAACATTCAATAAGCGCCCGAGATCGTTGGAGATATGCACTTCACCCGCCGCCCCCTCGACCTGCGCTATCTGGTCCAGCTGTTCGCCCAGCTGCGAGCGCAGCAGGTTCACATTGACGTCCGACTGCACCAGCAGGTGACGTATGCTACCGCCCTCCTGGTCCAGCATGGCGATCATCAGGTGGGCCGGCTCGATAAACTGGTGATCACGACCGACGGCGAGACTCTGTGCATCCGCCAGCGCCTGCTGAAACTTGCTTGTCATTTTGTCCATTCGCATAAAACTGCACTCCGCATGTCACAGGGATATACCGCTATATGTGGGGTTTATAAGGGGAGCTTTCAAGTTTCAAGTGCTTGTATGCTCACGCACCAAATTGATACTCTTGTCAGGAGTGGATCGCATCCGCGATTTCTGTGGGTAACCTTTTCGCGCTTGCGAAGCGCTCCTACACCATCCGGGCGCACCCGTAGGAGCGGATCGCATCCGCGATTTCTGTGGGTGACCTTTTCGCGCTTGCGAAGCCCTCCTACGACAATATCAAAGAGCTGTGTTAGACCGACACTAATGCAGCGTCGAATGGGCAAAATGGATCAGCAGTATCCCGGCGGCAATCAGCACCACCTGCTGCAGGGCAGCCTTGCCCTCGACGCGCTGGTGCAGGGTGGGAATCAGGTCAGCCACGGCTATATAGATAAAACTCGAGGCCGCAATCGCGAGCATGTACGGCAGTGCTGCCTGCATGGGCTGCAGGGCAAAATAAGCCAGCAGACCACCGATGACCGTCGTCAGACTGGTCAGTACGTTATAGAAAAACGCACGGCTGCGGGAAAAGCCACTGTGCAACAGCACGGCAAAGTCACCCACCTCCTGTGGTATCTCGTGGGCGGCAACCGCGACACTGGTCACAATGCCCAGGTGGATATCGGTCAGAAACGCTGCCGCAATCAGGATGCCATCGAGAAAGTTGTGCAGGCTGTCGCCGATCAGGATCATGGCACCGGTTGAATGATCCCGGCCCTGCTGGTCGGGCGCATGCACCTCGCAGTGATCGGCATGGCAATGACGCCACAACACCAGTTTCTCCAGTATAAAAAAACCCAGCAAACCCAGCAGTACCGCCATGGGGATCACGTGGGTATCGCTGCTGTTCACGGATGCCAGCGCATGCGGCAACAACCCCAGGAACGCGGCGCCCAGCAAGGCCCCTGTGGCGAAGCTCACCAGGTGCGGCAATATGTGGGTGCGCACGGGCTCGCGCAGTACCAGAAACAGGGCCGCGGCCAGCACGCTCAGCAGGCCGCCCAGCAGGCAGAAAATAAATATCCAGACAATCAGGGGCATTCAGTTATTCCAGGCATTCATGCGGCGCTCATCATACCCTACCTGTTCATTGAATAACTGGCCGCCCGCTAGCCGGCTTGCAGCCAGATGAGCGAGGCCATGCGACCGGTGACGCCATCGCGTCGATAGGAGTAAAACCGTTCCGCATCGCTAAAACTGCACTCATTGCCGCCGTAGATGGCCGACACGCCACGCGCCACCAGCCGCTGCCGGGCCAGCCGGTATAAATCAGCCTTCCAGCCGCCCTCCGGGACAGAGCGAAAGGCCGTCTTTGCCTGCTGATCATGCTTCAGGAAGGCTTCACGTACCTCGTCGCCAACCTGGTAGGCAGTCGGGCCAATGGCCGGTCCGAGCCATGCCAGTAACGCCTCACCCGATTGCTGCATCCTGTCAACAGTCTGCTCAATCACGCCGGCCGCCAGACCGCGCCAGCCGGCATGCAGCGCAGCAACCTGCCGGCCGCCCCTGTCACACAGCAGTAGCGGCAGGCAATCCGCGGTCAACACCGCACAGACCACGCCCGGCTGTGAGCAACAGGCCGCATCAGCGACCGGTACCCCGCCGGCCTCGACAGCTTCGGTGGCATCGATCACGGCCGTGCCATGGACCTGTTGTAACCAGCGTGGCTCTGCGGGCAGTTGCAAAACCTGATGCAGTATCTGGCGGTTGGCCCGCACGGCGGCCGGGTCGTCACCGACATGGTCAGCCGGGTTCATGCTGCTGTAGGGTCCCACGCTCTGGCCACCACGACGCGTCGTGCACACCGCACGTACGTGTGGCGCGGCCGGCCAGTCGGGCACGAGCCAGTCTTCACGCATCACTGTGCTGCCTGGCATCCTGCCGCAGGGTCTCTATCAATTCGCCCATGTCCGACGGCAGGTCCGCATGCCAGCTCATTGTCTCGCCACTCGCGGGATGCTCAAGTGTCAGCTGCGTGGCGTGTAACGCCTGCCGTCTGAAGCCAGACAGGATGGCGATCACATGCGCGTCGGCGGACTTCGGCAACCGCAGCCGCCCGCCATAGACAGGGTCGCCGACGACCGGATGATGCCGGTAGGCCATGTGTACGCGTATCTGGTGGGTGCGGCCGGTCTCCAGCTGCACACGCACCAGGGTATGCGCCCGGTAGCGCTCCTCCACCCGGTAGTGCGTCAGCGCTTCCTTACCGCCACTTACCACGGCCATGCGCTTGCGGTCGACCGGGTGCCGGCCAATCGGGGCATCGATGCAACCACCGGCCGTCAATACGCTGTTGACCACCGTTAAATATTCACGTTTTACCGTACGCGCCTGCAGCGCATCAACCAGCCGCTTGTGCGCGGTCAGGCTGCGTGCCACCACCATCAGGCCGCTGGTGCTTTTATCGAGTCGATGCACAATACCTGCCCGCGGCAGGCCAGCCAGTTGAGCATCATAATGCAACAGTGCATTCAGCAGTGTTCCGGCCGGATTACCGGCCGCCGGGTGCACTACCAGCCCGGCCGGTTTGTTGATCACCAGCAGCTCCGCGTCTTCGTGGACGATAGACAGCGGGATGGCCTCGGCCGCGTTGACCGTCTGCTCCTTGATGACCGCATCAATGCGGACCCGCTCGCCCCCCATGACCTTTTCCCTGACCTGCGCCAGGCGCTCATCAAGCATGACATCGCCACTGCGGATCCATTGCTGCAGGCGGCTGCGTGAATACTCGCTGACCAGCTCCGCCAGCGCCTGGTCCAGACGCCGACCGCGCATTTCCCCGGGAATGGTCAGCTCGAGCTGTATATGTTGCGGCATTATTGTTTCAACTTTGGGTTATACTTTCGCGACCTGCAGTTGCAGCCCCGTTTAACATCGAATGATTTTGACACATTAAGCCCATGCGTTTGTCGAGTTTTTTACTGGCGGTACTCATTCTGTCCACATCCGGTTGTTCCTGGTTCAAGGAAGCCGTCGATGAAACCTCGGACTGGTCTGCCAACCAGTTGTATTCCGAGGCCAAGGAAAAACTGGCCGAGAAGAACTACGAAAAGGCCATCGAGTATTTCGAAATCCTGCAGGCACGCTACCCCTTTGGCCGCTATGCACAGCAGGCGGAACTTGAAATCGCCTATGCCTACTACAAGTACGAGGAGCCCGATCTGGCCATCGCGGCCGCCGACCGTTTCATCAAGATCTATCCGCGCCACCCCAACGTTGACTATGCGTGGTATCTCAAGGGGCTGACAAATTATAACCGCGGCAAGTCGATAGTCGGGCGTTATCTGCCCCAGGAGCCGGCCGAGCGTGACACCTATACCATGCGTGCCGCCTACGACGACTTCAGTCAGCTGATCAAACTCTACCCGAACAGCATTTATGCCATCGATTCAGCGCAGCGCATCGTCCATCTGCGCAACAATATGGCCGAATACGAAATACATGTTGCCGATTATTACATGCGGCGCAAGGCCTATGTCGCTGCAGCCAACCGCGGCGAGTATGTCGTCGAAAATTACCAGCGCACACCGGCAGTTCCCGACGCACTGGTGATCATGACCCGCGCCTACCGTAAACTGGGTATTGACGATCTGGCGGATGATTCCCTGCGGGTACTGCGCCTCAACCACCCCGACCGGCCTGAAATTGCCTGGCTGGAAGATCCGCGCGGTTACGAGACCGCTCAGAAAGGCTCCCGATCATGGAAGTTCTGGTAGCCTGAGGTAATGGGATAACGCCGGTCTCGCCCGAACGCCCGTTGCGTGATCTTCACCCCCGGCGGCGCCTGCCGGCGCTTGTACTCGTTGCGTTCTACCAGCCTCGCGACACGCTTCACCGCCGCCGCATCAAAACCTGCTGCAATGATTTGTTCGATGCTCTCGTCCTGCTCGATATAGCGTTCCAGCAGCGGATCGAGCACCTCGTAGGGCGGCAGGCTGTCAACATCCTTCTGGTCAGGTGCCAGTTCAGCCGAGGGAGGACGCTCCAGTACCCTTTGCGGGATGACGGCTCCCAGGCTGTTGCGGTATTCACACAGCCGGTAAACGAGCAGTTTCGGCACGTCCTTGATGGGCGCGAAGCCGCCGGCCATGTCACCGTAGAGCGTCGCATAACCCACCGACATCTCGCTCTTGTTCCCGGTGGTCAGCAGTATCTTGCCTTTTTTGTTGGAGATCGCCATCAGGATGATACCGCGGCAGCGCGCCTGAATATTTTCTTCCGTGGTATCAGCATCCAGCCCGGCAAAGGTGTCTTTCAGCACCTCGAGAAAGCTGCTGAAAGGTGCCTCGATCGGAAGCTCGTGGTATGCCACCGCCAGGGCTTCTGCCTCGGCACGCGCATCCTCGAGGCTCATGTCCGCGGTATAGCGTGACGGCATCATGACTGCCTCAACACGTTCCGCCCCGATGGCATCCACCGCCAGTGCCAGTGTCAATGCAGAATCAATACCCCCGGACAGGCCCAGCACCGCCCCGTCAAAATGATTCTTGTGGATATAGTCGCGCACACCCAGCACCAGCACCTGGTAGATAGCCGCGACATCCGGAAGCCGTGGCATACACTCCCCCGGTAGCGGTGTGACACCAGCAGCGACCTGGAAATCCACCGGGTACAAACCGGCCTCACAGGCGGGCGCATGCTGCGTCACACCGCCGTCACTGTTAACCACAAACGAACTGCCATCGAAGACCAGTTCATCCTGCCCGCCAACCAGGTTGACGTAGATGATGGGCAAACCCGCCTGTTTTGCGCGCAGTGCCAGCAATTGCTCGCGTTCAGCAAGCTTGCCGGTATGAAACGGAGAGGCATTGATATTGATCAGCAGCCGTGCGCCGGCAGCAGCGGCCTGGCGTGCCGGCCCGGTTTCCCAGATGTCCTCGCAGACGGTAATGCCTACGGGTATATTCCTGATCTCCACGATGCACGGCGTAGAACCCGGCCTGAAGTAACGCTGCTCATCGAACACGCTGTAGTTCGGAAGGTGCTGTTTGCGGTAAAGGGTGATCCTGCCCTCCTGGAACACGCCGGCCACATTGTACAAATCCTCCTGCTGTTTTAACGGGTAGCCAATAATCGCGGTAATGCCGCAGATCTCCTGGCGCAGTGATTCGACCGCGGCATCGACATGCTCGATGAAATGCGGTCGCAGCAGCAGGTCCTCCGGGGGATAGCCGGTCAGTGCCAGCTCGGGAAACACAATGGCATCTGCAGACATGATGTCTCGTGCTTGCACGCAGGCCGTGAGTATTTGATGGGTATTGGCATAGATATCACCCACCGCGTAATTCTGCTGTGCCATGACGACACGAAGATCGGCTTGTGTTTTGCGGGTCATGCGCTGATCAGGGCGTGGAAATATCCAAACGACAATACGTCAGGATGGCATAACAGACTGCATGCCTGACCCGATCTCCGCCGGGGAACGCACCACCTTCACAGCAGCTGCCTCCAGCGCACTGATCTTGGCCTCAGCCGTACCCTGGCTGCCACTGATAATAGCGCCCGCGTGGCCCATGCGTTTGCCGGGCGGTGCGGTCACGCCGGCGATGTAGGCAACCACCGGCTTGCTGACATGCTGCTGTATGAAATCGGCCGCCTGTTCTTCATCATTGCCGCCTATTTCACCAATCATGACAATACCGTGCGTGTCGTTGTCGGCTTCAAACAGACGCAGACATTCAATAAAGCCCATGCCATGGATCGGGTCGCCGCCAATACCAATGCAGGTACTCTGACCATAACCGCTGCGACTGGTCTGGAACACGGCCTCATAGGTCAGGGTGCCGGAGCGCGACACGATACCGATATGACCGGGCGTGTGCATCGGGCCCGGCATGATGCCAATCTTGCAGGCACCCGGCGTGATAATGCCGGGGCAGTTCGGACCAATCAGCAGTGACTCGCTGTCACGCAATACGGCCTTGACGCGCAGCATATCGAGTACCGGGATGCCTTCCGTAATACACACAATCAGCTTAATACCGGCTGCTGCTGCTTCGAGTATGGCATCGGCGGCAAATGCGGCCGGCACATAGATCATGGTTGCCTGCGCCCCGGTCGCGGCGACCGCCGCGGCTACGGTATTGAAGACCGGCAGTTGCAGATGGGTCTGTCCACCCTTGCCGGGAGTAACCCCGCCGACCAGGCGTGTACCATAGTCCAGCGCCTGTTGCGAATGAAAGGTCCCCTGCGCACCGGTAAAACCCTGGCAGATGACACGCGTGTCTGCATCGATGAGGATACTCATGACGAGTCACGCACCTGCACGGATGCCACGACCCTGTCCGCCGCCTCGGTGAGATCGCTGGCTGTCAAGACGTCCAGGCTGGACTGATTGATCAGTGCCAGCCCGGCTTCCGCGTTGGTCCCCTCAAGACGCACCACCACCGGCACCGTCACCTCCACCTCGCTGATCGCCTGCAAGATACCTTCCGCAATCAGATCGCAACGTACAATACCGCCGAATATATTGATCAGTATCGCCTCGACCTGGGGATCGGAAAGTATCAGCTTGAAGGCTTCAGCCACTTTTTCGGCCGTTGCACCGCCGCCGACATCGAGAAAGTTCGCCGGCATGCCACCGTGCAGCTTGATCAGGTCCATGGTTGCCATGGCAAGGCCGGCTCCGTTTACCATGCAGGCGATATTGCCCTGCAGGCGGATATAATTCAGGCCATGCTGCTGTGCCGCGTTCTCACGCGAGTCCTCCTGGCTGTTATCGCGTAACCCGGCCAGTTGCGGGTGACGAAACAGGGCGCTGTCATCGAGGTCTACCTTGGCATCCAGCGCCAGCAGTTCACCGTCAGCCGTGACCACCAGCGGATTGATTTCCAGCAGGCTGGCATCGCACTCCAGCAGCAGCCGGTAGGCCGCTGCCAGCAACCTGGTGAAGGCGTTCACCTGCTTGCCTTCGAGTTGCAGTGCAAACGCCAGGTTACGGCACTGGTAACCCTGCAGCCCGGCAGCGGGATTGACGGTTTCCGTCAGGATAGCGTCCGGGTCGCTGGCCGCGACCTCCTCGATATCCATGCCACCGGCTGCCGATGCCATCAACACAATGCGTTCCCGGGCGCGATCCACCAGCATCCCGAAGTAGATTTCACGTGCGATGGCAACGGTTTGCTCCACCAGCACACTGTTGACGAGCAATCCTTCAGCAGCTGTCTGCCGGGTGACCAGGCGTGAACCAAGCAGCTCACCGACGGCATTGCGCAGGGTCTGCTCGTCTTCTACCCGCCTGACACCACCACCCTTGCCGCGCCCGCCGGCATGTACCTGGGCCTTCACTACCCACGCCGACCCGCCCAGTGACCGGAGCAGCTCGGGGATATCATCCAAACGCTCGAGCGGCTGTCCGGCAGGTACCGGAATGCCGTAATCGGAGAATAGACGTTTTGCCTGGTATTCATGCAGGTGCATGGTGCGAGTGTGTCAAACTTGGACACTGTTTATCAAGTCATAGATCCGCCACACATCAAAAGACGAAGTTAGGGTAATATGACCGGCAATTTACATGACAGACGAACGTTGATCACAGATCCCCATGCGCACCCTTGTTATCATTATTGTTGTGGCACTGATTGTCATCATTGCAAAACGCCTGTTGCAAAAACCACCAACACCGGCCAGACGCGGCCAGAAAAAAAACGAACACATGGTGCAATGTGCCAGTTGTGGCATCTACATACCTGAACAGGAAGCATTGCAACGGGCCGGGCATTACTACTGCTCGCAGAAACATCTGGATGAAGACCTTCACAAGTAGCCTCAAGCACCGATAGATAGCACAAATGCCTGATTTGCATGCAGACAGAATTACGAACCAGGAAGCCCACGATGCCCTGACGTGGAAACCGCTGCGTTTGCTGAGCTTTTACCGGGTCATCCTGGCGGGCCTGCTGGCCGTGCTGTTCTTCAGCATTCCCGAAGATAGCGGTCTCGGCTTGCGGCAACATGATCTCTACGGTTTTACGTCCATCGCTTACCTGCTGTTCAGCGTGCTCGCGGGTTTTGCGGCACGCCTGCGGCAACCGGGCTACGAACTGCAAGCCGTCCCACAGGTCATCGTCGACATCATCGCCATTACCGTGCTCATGTTTGCCAGCAACGGACTGGCCAGTGGTCTCGGCATCCTGCTGTTAATCGCGGTCGCCGCCGGCAGTATCCTGCTTCCCGGACGTATGGCCTACCTGTTTGCCGCGATAGCCGCGATGGCCGTTATCTGGGAAGCAGTTTACAGCTCCCTGTTTCTCTACATACCCAACGCCAGCGGCTATACACAGGCCGGTTTGCTTGGCCTGGCACTGTTCGCAACCGCCGCGACCACGAACCTTCTGGTGCGGCGCATAAAAGACACGGAAGCACTGGCACGCCGCCGCGGTATTGATGTTGCCAATCTTGCCAAGCTGAATGCCCACATTGTGCAGCGCCTGCAGGCAGGCATTATCGTGACCGACCATGAACACCATGTACGTGTGATTAACCAGACCGCGCAAAAAATGCTGAACCTGCCGGAAGTTGAAAATGGTCAGCCACTGGAATCAGTGTCACCGCAGCTGTTCGCAAGGCTTGAAGAGTGGAGCAGTAACCCGCATTTTGAACAGGCTGTTGTGCCTGCCGACATCGGGGATACGAAAGTATTGCCGCACTTCACCCTGCTCGCCACTGCAGAGGGTACCGGCTCGCTTATTTTCCTGGAAGATTCCGCAACACTGGCAAAACAGGCACAGCAACTCAAGCTGGCTTCTCTCGGCCGACTTACCGCCAGTATTGCACATGAAATCCGCAATCCGCTCGGTGCCATCAGTCATGCGACACAGTTACTGGATGAGTCCGAAGCATTGCATAACAGTGACCAGCGCCTCATCACCATCATTGGCGACCACACCCAGCGGGTCAATGCCGTCGTGGAAAATGTACTACAGCTATCTCGGCCAGGAACCTCCACGCCGCAACAGATCAGGATCCGGCCATGGCTGGAGCAATTCGCTGACGAGTTTTCCAGCAGCGGTAATTGCCAGTTGCAGCAAATCAGAATATCGGTGATGCCTGCTGATCTCGAGGTCCGCATGGATCCCAGCCTGCTGCACCAGGTTGTCTGGAACCTGTGCCAGAACGCCATTCGACATGGCATGCAGGCCTCGACACCCTTTAAAATCGGCATGGTCTGCAAGCCCTCACCGGCTTCCCTCAAGCCACAGCTTGACATCATTGACAACGGGGCTGGCATAGAACCTGACATTGCAGATACCATCTTCGAACCGTTTTTCACCACCAGGAGCAGCGGCACCGGACTTGGCCTGTACATTGCGCGTGAAATCTGCGAAAACAACCAGTCACACCTGGATTACATTCCGTCACCGGAAGGTGGCAGCTGTTTTCGCATCACATTCGACAGCACACAGCCACAGGCCGTTTCCACGTTTGCATAATGACTGAAACCATGAGTACACACCTGGCATTGATCATTGATGATGAACCGGACATCCGGGAATTGCTCGAGATGACACTCGGACGCATGAACATCAATACACGCAGCGCCGCCAATCTGGCCGAGGCGCATGCCCTGCTGAAATCCGAAAAGTTTGATATTTGCCTGACTGACATGCGTCTTCCCGACGGTAACGGCATCGACCTGGTACGACATATCCAGCAACAGGATATGAACCTGCCAACAGCCGTAATAACGGCCTATGGCAGCATGGATACGGCAGTTGATGCACTCAAGGCCGGCGCCTTTGACTTTGTATCCAAGCCAGTTGACCTGACGGTGCTGCGCAACCTCATCAATAGTGTGCTGAAACTCTCTGACAGCGCGAATCCCCGTGACCGCCGCACTCGCGATACCTTGCTGGGTGAGTCGCCGCTGATGTGCAATATTCGCTCAACCATAGAGAAACTGTCGCGCAGCCAGGCACCGGTATACATCAGCGGTGAGTCCGGCACCGGCAAGGAACTGGTTGCACAACTGATCCACAGCAAGGGACCCCGCAATGACCGTTCCTTTATTCCCGTGAACTGTGGTGCCATTCCGTCAGAGCTGATGGAAAGCGAATTCTTCGGTCACAGGAAAGGCAGCTTTACCGGCGCCGTCAAGGACAAGAAGGGGCTGTTCCAGGTGGCCGGGGGTGGCACCCTGTTTCTTGATGAGGTCGCCGAGCTGCCCCTGCACATGCAGGTCAAGCTGCTGCGTGCCATCCAGGAAAAGGCCGTGCGCCCGGTAGGCGCAGAAAAGGAAATACATACGGATGTACGCATCCTTTCCGCCACACACAAAAATCTGGCGCAACTGGTCGAGGCCGGCCAGTTCCGCCAGGACCTCTACTACCGGCTGAACGTGATACAACTGCAGGTGCCCGCCTTGCGCGAACGACGTGAAGACATCCCCCAGCTGGTGACGCATTACCTGGGAAAAGTCGCCATTGAGAACGGTTTGCCCGACCTGAGGATCGATGAGGCCGCCATGCAGGAGCTGCACAGCTACACCTTCCCCGGAAATGTGCGTGAGCTCGAAAACATCCTCGAACGTGCCACCACGCTGTGCGAGAACAGCACCATCACCAGGGAGGATCTGCAACTGCCCGCCGCCGTGGTAACCGATCAGGAAGCACCGGGCGCGACACCTTCACAGGAACCGGCGAATGGTTCTGTGCCGCTGGATACCTACATGGATACCATCGAGAAAGACGCCCTCATCAAGGCACTGGAACAGACCCGCTATAACAAGACAGCCGCCGCGAAGCTGCTCGGCATCACCTTTCGCGCACTGCGCTATCGACTGAAGAAGCTCGGCCTCGAGTAATCCCTCACTGACCAGCAACAAACCCTGATGGGCAGAAAGTGACGCAGTACGTCACTTTCTGCCCTCGATTGTGTTCCACGTCTCAGTTTCACAACCCGATGACGTCTGCATGAGACAAGAAAACATCCCGATACATTTATCGTATCCTATTGTTTATATTATATATTTATTTGGTTTTTAATCTCAAACCTGAAACCTCATCGCCTTGCGCGCAATTTGGCACGGAATCTGTATGACAACAGACAGCCAAAGAATCCGGGCCGTCGTCCGATAACCAAGGCTGAACCAGGAAAGCTCGGTGTCGGGCTAACACGCAGAGATGAAAATTTACGTCTACCAACCACAGAGGGCAACAACCATGAAACAGCAAAAAGGTTTTACACTGATCGAACTCATGATCGTGATCGCCATTATCGGCATTCTCGCCGCCATCGCGATCCCGGCCTATCAGGACTACATCGTCCGCTCCAAGGTCTCTGAAGGCCTGAATCTGGCCGGCGCCGCCAAGCTGGCCGTCGCCGAAACCTTTGACAGCAAGGGCTATTTCCCGGCCACCGATAACTCAAGTTATGGCCTGCCAGGCGCTACCAGCATACAGGGTAACTATGTCGCACAAATCACGGCAGCTGGCGGCACCGGAAATATCACTATTACCTACAAGACAGCTGGATTAAACGCGGAGGCTAACGGCAAGGAAATCGTGCTGGTCCCGGATACCGTCAACAGCGGTGCCATGGCATGGACATGTGATGCCGCAGGTGGTACTGACATGCCGGGCAAGTATCTACCG
>CAMYIO010000065.1 GCA_947258515.1 uncultured Ectothiorhodospiraceae bacterium | reverse complement strand
CGGCGCCGCATCACTGCACGAATTCAAGACTGGCGACAGAGCCCAGCGCTTCACGTATCTCGGCAATCGGAATGACATCCCCGTGCAACGGGTATGACCAGTACTGGCATTCCATGTTCATTACATTCGGCTGTGTGTCCGACTGTAAATACAGGGTGCGATAGAAGCGCATGGTACTGGGGCGGTTGATCCATTCCCGGGACACTTCCGCACGTCTGATAATGAAGGTATCCGCCGTCACCACACCCGGTCCCAGCTTGCGGACCTCCAGTTCACAACCCACGGTCCAGTTATCCAGCCCCGCAGCCGTCCTGCCATGCTGTATGTTGATATGTGCCTTCCCGTCAGGAACCTTCAGGTCCTGGTGCAGGATCAGCCTGGAACCGGACGGTATGCTGTAATAACGGGAATTGACGTCTTTCGACACGGCCATGGGGTTGCTACAGCCCGCGAACAATACTGTCAGAATTGTTAGTAGCAGGCCAGGACAGGCGGGTAGCAGACGCCGGTTGTTAACAGGTGAAAGCTTCATATGCATACTCCTCCACACGCAATGGGGAAATATTCGTGCCACTGCGCTACACTGGCAATGACCCTAATTATAACGTAGATCGAAGAGTATATTCCGGAGAATCACCATGCCACGCCGTCCACTGTTTAGCCGAACCCGCCGCATCGCCCTGCAATCGATTGGCTTGCTGGGTGGACTGGTCGCCGCTCGACAGGTCCAGGCACACCATACCGATACGCACTTCGAAGACGCGTCCTTACACCACATCGTCTACCAGTGTAATTATGCCGATCCCGATTACCTGCAACAT
Source organism: uncultured Ectothiorhodospiraceae bacterium (assembly GCA_947258515.1). GTDB lineage: Bacteria > Pseudomonadota > Gammaproteobacteria > UBA9214 > UBA9214 > UBA9214. The sequence continues at coordinate 10,882 of CAMYIO010000065.1, read as the reverse complement.
GTGCTGTTCTCGGTCGGCGAGATGATGCGCAAGTACGGTGACGATATCGAGATCGTGGTGGCTGTCTTCGGTCCCGGCCTGCACCTCATCGCGAAACACCCGCAACGCCCGCTCCCCCTGGAACTGCGACAGAGCGCCAGCTCGCTGGCCGAATACGGTGTCGCCTTTCACGCCTGCGGCAACACCATGAAGGCGCTGGGCTGGACAGAGAAGGACTTGCAGCCGTTTGCAAAGGTGGTCCCGATCGGCGTGGACGACATTATGCAATTGCAGGAAAAGGGGTTTGCGTATTTCAGCTGGTAGTGCTGGAAAGTTCTATATAGTTCTATCCAGCTACAGGTTCAGTCTGATAAAGACATAAATATTAGCCACGGAATCCACGGAAGAACACGGAAATAAATCATGTAGGGAATTTATTTTTTCGTGTTCTTCCGTGGATTCCGTGGCCATTCAAAATTCTAACAATCTACACTAGCGTCTAACCGGCCCACTCTCGTAGAGCGTTTTTATCTCATCGGCAAACTTCTTCAGCACACGCGCACGTTTCACCTTCAGCGTCGGCGTCAGCAAACCGTTATCGACCGTCCATGGATCCAGTGACAGGATGACACGCCGCACCTTGGCGTAACCGGGAAAGTCTTTTAAACGACCCCTGATTTCCTTCAGCAGGAACGCTTGCAGCTTTTCACTCTGCAACGAGTCTGCAGCATCGACATCGAGTTTAAAACGTTCCGCCAGTTGCTGCCATTCTTCCTGAGCCAATACCGCGATGGCGGCAAGAAAAGACTCGCCCTCTCCGATCACCAGCACCTGCTCAATGGCCTGCACCAGGCTGATGGCAAGCTCCATGTCCATCGGTGGAACCTTCTCGCCGTTGGACATCACCAGGATGTCCTTGATGCGGCCGGTGATATAGATATGCCCCTTGTCGATACGCGCCTGGTCACCGGTATGCAGCCAGCCATCGGAATCGATAATCTCCGCCGTGGCGGCATGGTTATTCCAGTAGCCGCGCATCATGCCCGGCGTCTTGACGAGTAATTCCTCATCCTCGCCGATACGTGCCTGCACACCGTTCAAGGGAATACCCACGCTGCCCGGTTCGTTATCTTCCGGCACGTTGACACTGATGACCGGACTGGTCTCGGTCAGTCCGTAACCCTGCAGAATCGGCACGCCCAGACCAATGAATATTTGCGCCACCGGTTTCGACAGGGCCGCGCCACCACTCACCGACAGGCGCAGGCGGCCACCGAGTTTTGCAGTGACCTTGGATGCCACCAGCCTTTTCAGTAATGGCCATAACAGCAGGCGCGGACGCCAGCTGGCACGTTTCTGCTGGTATTCAAAACGGTGCCAGCCAATCTCGGTCGTGAGGTTAAACAACGTCCGCTTGAATCCGGACTGCTGGTCCATTTGCCCCTGGATACGTGAAAAAACGCGCTCGAAAATGCGCGGCACGGCAATCATGACCGTCGGTCTGATGTGCTGCAGGTCTTCCGCCAGCTGCATGATCGAGCGTGCATAGGCGACCGCGGAACCGGACATCACCGGCAGGTAATAACCGGCGGTGCGCTCCAGCGTGTGTGACAGTGGCAGGAAGGACAGGAACAGGTCCTCCTGGTAGACATCGATCATGGTCAGCGCGGAATGTGCAATCGACAGCATATTGTGATGGGTCAGCATCACGCCCTTGGGACGACCGGTGGTACCGGAGGTATAGACGATCGATGCCAGCGCATGCGGATCACCGTCGCGCATGTGTAACGGCGCGGCCGATGCCGGCAACCAGTCTGACACCAGCCGCACGCGCTTGTCCTGCAACACAGCCGTGGTCCCGGATCTGGAACCATCCAGTATCAACACCCGCTGCAGGTCCTCCTGCCCGGCCAGTGCCGGACCCAGCCGTTTCCAGACGGCGGCGTCCTGCACCAGCAACACCTTCACGGCGGAGTCACTCATGATGTAGGCGATATTGTCGGGGCGGTCATCCGTGTACAACGGCACGATCACCAGGCCGCAGGCCAGCGCCGCCTGGTCAAAGAAGACCCATTCCTTGCTGTTGCGCAGGTGCACGGCCACCCGCTCTCCCGGTAACAGGTCTTCCGCCGCCAGCGCCGCCTGCCAGCGGGCAATTTGCTCGCCGACCTCGCTCCAGCGGGTATCACGCCAGGACTTGCTGTCGGCATCGAAGCTGCGATAGGCGATGTTGTCGGGCGTGCGCTTGATGCGCTGCACCATCAGGCCATCGAGAGTCCCTGCAATTTCGGTGGAAATAATATCTTCTGTAAACTCATCCATAATGTGTTATTTCTCCGGAAAATACCGAAGACTCCCTGTTTACGGTAAAATGCCGCGTTATTATGTTGCCCCGCCACGAAAAATCATGCATATCATCCTGAACGGTGACCCGCGGGAATTCCCGGACAGTCTGAGTGCCAGCCAGCTGCTGCAAGACCTCGGCCTGACAGGCAAACGACTGGCCCTGGAAATCAACCGGGAAATCGTGCCACGCAGCACCTTTGACAGCCACATTATTCAGCCTGGCGACCTGATAGAGATTGTGCACGCCATTGGCGGTGGCTAGCCGTCTGCCCCCACACCCGACCTTTACCAAGTATTAAAGAGCTTACTGTCTATGTCTACTGTCATGCACCCCTCTGCTGCCGTTAGCGGCGACCCGTTAATCATTGCCGGTGTTGAATATCACTCGCGCCTGCTGGTTGGTACCGGCAAATACAAGGACATGGAGGAGACCCGTGCCGCGACCGAGGCCAGCGGTGCCGAGATTGTCACCGTTGCCATTCGCCGCACCAACATCGGCCAGAATGCAGATGAGCCCAACCTGCTGGATGTCATATCTCCGCAGCAGTATACCCTGTTGCCCAACACGGCCGGGTGTTACACAGCAGAGGATGCGATACGCACCTGCCGGCTGGCACGCGAGCTTCTGGACGGGCACGACCTCGTGAAGCTCGAGGTACTGGGTGATGAGAAGACCCTGTTCCCCGACATTATGCAGACCCTGCAGGCCACCGAGGTGCTGGTGAGGGACGGTTTCAAGATCATGGTGTACACCAACGACGACCCCATTGTGGCGAAACGTTTCGAGGAACTCGGCTGTGTCGCGGTGATGCCGCTGGCGGCCCCGATCGGCTCCGGGCTCGGCATCCGCAACCCCTACAACATCATGACGATCGTCGAGAATGCCACGGTACCGATACTCGTCGATGCCGGCGTCGGTACGGCCTCGGATGCGGCACTGGCGATGGAACTGGGCTGCGATGGCGTCTTGATGAATACCGCCATTGCCGGTGCCCGTGACCCGGTACTGATGGCCTCGGCCATGAAGAAGGGTATCGAGGCCGGCCGCGAGGCCTACCGTGCCGGGCGCATCCCGCGCAAGCGCTTTGCCAGCGCCTCGTCACCCATCGACGGGACGTTTTTCTAAGGCCGCCCTGGAGATATACCAGGCCTGGCAAGCTTCCTGCTCGATCACCGGCTGCAGGGTCAAACCGTACACTGCCGCCAGCATGCCCGGAATTTGTCATATTTCAGCCTTTTACTTTCCGGCCCCCGAATGATGACCGCAACAAGCAATGAACGCCCGCTCAGGCATATCCGCTCCTTCGTGCGCCGCGAGGGGCGCATCACCGCCGGCCAGCGACGCGCGCTGCAGGACTTGTGGCCACGCTACGGACTGGAAGCCGATAGCGTGCTGGACATGGCAACCATCTTCGGTCGCAGGGCGCTGTGCACACTGGAGATCGGCTTTGGCAATGGCGACGCGCTGGCCACCATGGCCGAACAACAGCCGGAATGCGATTTCATCGGGATCGAGGTGCATCGACCCGGTATAGGTCGGTTGTTGCAGCAGCTGGAGACATGCAAGCTGGACAATGTTCGCGTCATGCGCGAGGACGCGGTTCAGGTTCTGAAGAGCTGCATCCCGGATAACAGCCTGGATCGGGTACTGCTATTTTTTCCGGACCCGTGGCACAAGAAACGTCATCACAAGCGCCGGATTGTGCAAGCTGGCTTTATCGAACTGCTAGCAAGGAAAATCAGGCGCGGTGGCTGTCTGCACATGGCGACCGACTGGGAAGACTATGCCGTGCACATGCTGGAGGTTATGGAACAGTCGCCGGCCTTTCACAACTGCGCGGGCACCGGTAACTTCTCACCACGGCCGGACTACCGGCCGGTCACCAAATTTGAACAGCGCGGCCAGCGCCTCGGCCACGGGGTGTGGGATCTGGTGTTTCAGCGCGTTTAATACAGCAGCCGTCTCATCCCGAGATCATCGCGCATGCGATGCGCTCCTACACGAATCGCGAAATCCGCGATTAACCCGGGTATGCCAGGAAGCTGTTAGCCGTCCCTGGCGCACACTGGTAGTGCCATCAATCGCGGCGAGGACGCCGCTCCTACCACAATCAATTCGCCGTAGGAGCGCATCGCATGCGCGATGCCAACGTATCAACAAAGTGCAGGTGCTGATGCTGTCCGCGCCCCTGTTTACTCAGGCTTCCGCTTCAGCCGGCTTCGCCACACGCAGCGGACAGGTCTCGGCATGATTGTCACCGAGCTTGTCCCAGGCATATTTGAAGGCCTGGGTACGCAGCGCGAACATGTGCTCACGTCCCAGTATGTCCATCAGCCCGGTACGATCGAAGGTATCCCATAACTGCTTCTTGGCGCGGGCCATCAGCAGTTCAACACCGGCCTCCCTCAGGCGTTCGGTCAGCTCGCCCAGCATCTCTTCCCCGGTGGCGTCAATTTCATTGATGCCCTCGGCATCGATAATGACGTATTTCAGATCCGGCTTGAGCGCAACGCGCTCCAGTATCTTGTCTTCAAAATAACCGGTATTGGCGAAATACAGGGAACCGTCAAAACGGATCAGGGAAATATTGCGGCAGGTCTCCAGCTTGCGCACCTCCGCATCGCGCAGCGTGCCATCCGGATCACGCGACAGCACGGCAACGCGTGGCGCCATGGAGCGGTACAGGAACAGCATCAGCGACAACAGCACGCCGACCATGATGCCTTTATCCAGGTGCGGCGCCCAGATAATGGTCAGCACGAAGGTAATGACAGCGACCGTGGCATCATGGCGCTGTACCTTCCAGGCATGCTTGATGGGCTCGATCTTGACCAGGTTAATAACCGCCATGATGATGACCGCTGCCAGTGTTGCCTGCGGCAGGTGATACAGCAACGGTGTCAACCACAGCAAGGTGATACCCACCACCACACCGGTGACCACGGCAGAAAATCCTGTCCTGGCACCGGCACTGATATTGACCGCGGATCGCGAAAACGACCCGGACACTGCGTAGCCCTGGGACAAACTGGACGCAATGTTACCCAGGCCCTGGCCCACCAGCTCCTGGTTGGCATCGAGACGCTGGCGTGTCCTGGCGGCCATGGCCTTGGCGATTGAAATGGCTTCCATGAAACCGATAATCGCGATCGCCACCGTCACGCTCAACAACTGCCCCATGGTCTGGAAATCCAGCTCCGGCATGGCAATGGCGGGCAGACCTTCCGGTATGGAGCCAACCACCGCGCCACCGAGCCGCTCGAAACCGACCAGCCAGGAAACCAGCGTCGTGATCACCACCGCGATCAGCACATTGGGTGCCCGCGGTAGCCAGCGCTTCAGGGCAATCATGATGCTGAGCGCGGCAATCGCCATCAGCATGGTTTCCATGTGAGTATGATTAATTGCAGCAACTATCGTATTGAATACGGTCTCATAGGTATGCGCAGCCCTCTCCACACTGACACCAAACAGCTTGCCCAGCTGCGAGGTACCGATAATGATGGCCGCGGCATTGGTAAAACCGATCACCACCGGGTGCGACAGGAAGTTCACCAGCACGCCCAGGCGTAGCAGTCCCAGTGCGATCTGGAAGATACCGACCATCAGCGCGAGCATGATGGCGTAGGCGAGATAGAGCTCCGGGTTGGCGCCGGCAATCGGCTCCAGCGCAGACGCCGTCATCAGGGAAACCACCGCAACCGGACCGGTAGCCAGCTGCCGGGAAGAACCGAACAGGGCCGCAACAATGCCGGGCAGGAATGACGCGTACAAACCGTAATAAGGCGGCAGACCGGCCAGCTGCGCATACGCCATGGACTGTGGTACCAGCACCAGTGCAACGGTGATACCTGCAACCAGATCGGCTTGCAATACTTCTCGTTTCTTTAGTTCTCCGATCCAGCAGAGGAACGGAAACACACGACCTTTCCAGTCCTGACAATCAGTATTCATGGCGGTACCCGGATAGTAATGATTGAAAAAAACGTCACTGCACAACGTGTTGAGAAAGCCTATCATTATATACTAATGTCCCTTGAGACTGTAAGGCTTGCCGGTCCTTTCTGGCCAAGCCGCCGTATGACAGGCCTTCACGGCCAGCAACAACGCGGTCAATGCCCTGCTGTCAAGCCGTGCGTGCAGCAGCAGCGGCAAATGGCCACGCGTACGAGAAACGCGAGGCAGCCTTCGTGAAAGCAGGTAAAATAGCGGACCTTGCCCACCGGGAACACAGGCGAACGACAGGAAAAATACTTAAACAAATGATTTACATGCTATTTAATGAATTCATGACAGTCAGGCAGTCACCGCGACTTGAGTCAGGCAATGTAAAAATGGTTCAATACGCGGCTTCGGTTCTGCCTGAAACCCTTGCGAGGCAGGAACGCGCCTGAACAGAACCCGGTCAGTTGACCAGCCACGAATCTAAATTAACCCGATTTATACCTTACGGTCGAGGAGCTTTTCATGTCCAAAAAACATCCAATAATAGCCGTTACCGGTTCGTCCGGTGCGGGCACTACCACTGTCAAGGTGGCATTCGAACACATCTTCCTGCGCGAAGGTGTAAATCCCGTTGTTATTGAAGGTGATAGCTACCACAAGCATGACCGGGCTGCCATGAAAATTGCCATGGCAGAGGCCGAGGCAGCCGGTGTTCACAGCTTCAGCCATTTCGGCCCCGATGCCAATGTGTTTGACAAGCTTGAGGAGACCTTCAAGACCTACGGCGAGACCGGGTCATGTAAACGCCGCTACTACCTGCACAGTGAAGAGGAAGCAGAACCCTATGGCCAGAAGCCGGGTGAATTCACTGAATGGGAAGACATCGAGAGCGGTACTGATCTGTTGTTTTACGAAGGTCTGCACGGCGGCATCGCAACCGACACGGTGGATGTATCGAAGTTTGTTGACTTGCTGATCGGCGTTGTACCGATTGTCAATCTGGAGTGGATTCAGAAGATCTTCCGTGATTGCGAACAGCGTGGCTACTCCACCGAGGCCGTTACCGACACCATCCTGCGACGCATGCCCGACTACGTCCACTACATCACGCCGCAGTTCTCCCGTACCGACATCAACTTCCAGCGCGTGCCGACCGTTGATACCTCCAACCCGTTTATTGCCCGTGACATACCGACAGCGGACGAGAGCTTCGTGGTAATCCGTTTCAAGGATCCGAAAAACCTGGATATCGATTTCCCCTACCTGCTGAACATGCTGGATGATTCCTTCATGTCACGGCGTAATACCCTGGTTGTTCCTGCCGGAAAAATGGGCTTTGCGATGGAAATCATCCTTGCCCCGATCATCGAGAATGTCCTGGACAACCGTAACAGCTGATTATCACCATGCATCCTTCGGGGCAGGGTTCTTCTCTGCCCCGGCCCGTAGCTTAAAGTCGCTTGAATTGCCACAGAATCCACGGAAGAACACGAAATAATTTCTTGTAAGGTATTTATCTTTCCGTGTTCTTCCGTGGATTCCGTGGCAATTTTTATATGCTTAGCCGCTGCTGCGAATACAATCAGAAAGTCACATAGCCTTGCTGCCTGAGGCGCTCGACTTCATCCGGTCCTAACGGTACCTGCTCGATAAATGACGGGATATCATTACGTTCGATGCCCTGCATATCCAGCATGGTCTGACAAATCTTCACATCGACGACATCAAAGGCATCCAGGCGCGCGGCCTGGTCGACAATATCCTTGTACTTTGCGTAATTCCTGATGGAAAAGAACTCCACCTCGGGGCCGTGAAGCACCAGCACCACGCTGGCCTCCTCGCCCTGTGCCTGTGGCCGCATCGCCAGTCCCTCTGCGCGATCCAGCAACACCCTGAGCTCTTCCAGCGTGTGCACACTGATATCAAGTACCGCCCTCAGCGGTACATCATCCTCACCCGAGAAAGATTCGGACCAGGCTGCAGTGTCATCAACAACGGGACCGGATTGTGGATCAGGCGCTTCCAGCACTACAACAGGCTGGAAGTAATAATAGGCCGCCAGCAACAGCAGACCTGCCAGCAGTGCAAATACCAACACCTGTTTCATAAGAACCCACTCGCCGCTTTTTAGATTGACACTTACTGCTGCATTCTACCCGCGACAGGGGCAAGCGTAACAGTAGATTCGCGACTGAATTCAGGTAGAATTGCAGTCGCATGAGACAGCATGACACCACAACCGCGGACAGCATCCACAACCGGCGTATTGCCGTCTGGCTGTTTGTTTGCTGCCTCATGGTGTATGCCATGGTCATACTGGGCGGCGTCACACGACTGACAGGTTCCGGCCTGTCGATGGTTGAATGGGACCCGATCTTCGGCATCCTGCCACCCCTTGACGAGGCTGGCTGGGATGAAGCCTTCTCGCTCTACCAGAAATCGCCGGAATACCAGAAGATCAACATCGGTATGGATCTGGAGGGCTTCAAGCAGATTTACTGGTTTGAATATTCACACAGGGTACTGGGGCGTACCATCGGTACCGTGTTTCTGTTGCCATTCCTGTTCTTTCTGGTTAAAGGCTGGATACACCGCCCACTCATACCAAAACTGCTGACCATGTTTGTGCTCGGCGGTCTGCAGGGACTGCTGGGATGGTATATGGTAAAAAGCGGCCTGATTGATAATCCGCATGTCAGTCAGTACCGGCTCACTGCTCACCTGGGACTGGCAATCCTGATTTATACCTACATGTTTTATGTCGCGCTGGGGCTCTGGCAGGGCGAGCAGCGTTCAGGCAGCACGCCTGCAGGGCTGCGCCGGGCCACCACGCTGCTGACGGGCCTGGTATTCATAACCATTCTTTCCGGCGGCTTTGTTGCCGGCCTCAAGGCAGGCTATGCCTACAACACCTTTCCTCTCATGGACGGCCACTGGATACCCGAAGCGGTTTTCATGCAGACGCCCCTGTGGCGTAATTTCTTCGAGAACATTGCCACCGTACAGTTTGATCACCGGCTGCTGGCGATCCTGGTATTTGTCAGCGTCATTGCCTTATGGATAGCAGCGCGTCGTCGCTACTCGCTACCCGCGACAGTGAATACCGGCCTGCACCTGATGCTTGCCGCTGTATTGCTGCAGTTCGGGCTCGGCATTTCAACACTGCTGCTGCATGTGCCGGTAGCACTGGCAGCAACCCACCAGGCTGGCGCACTGTTGTTATTAACGACCGCGCTGTACACGCGCCATCGGATGATGGTTGCGGGTTAAAGACTGCTGTACCAGGCGGCGAGGTTGACAATATCCTCATCGCTCAGCGGCTTTGCCAACGCTTCCATCATGGGGTCGGTGCGGCTGCCGTCCCGAAAGGCCTTCAGCTGCTTCACCAGGTAGCCGGGCTGCTGTCCGGCAAGGTTTGGCCACAGGGGATTATTACTGATACCTGCCGTTCCATGACAACCGGCACAGGTAGCGGACTTCGCCTTGCCCGCTGCCGCATCACCCGCCAGTGCATTGCCGCCAACAGCTGCACATATTCCGAACATCAGTACATATAAAACCTGTTTCATTTTCGTGACTCCGAATTGAAAAAAATGGCGTGTCAATGACACGCCATTTTTTGTTACTGCGTTTCGACAGCAAGCCGGAAAGCAACTGCTCTCAGGGGTGCCGGTCAAGAACTACTGGCTCTCGCTGACGATGTATTCAATCGCTGCCTTCAGGTCATCATCCGTGCAGGACATGCAGGCGCCCTTTGGCGGCATGGCACCCTTGCCCTTGATCGCAACCGCGAGCATGGCGTCGACACCGGTCGCAATACGCGGTGCCCATGCTGCCTTGTCACCCAGTTTTGGCGCGTTGGCAGCACCCGTGGAATGACATGCCTGGCAACTGGCCTGGTAGGTTTGCTGACCATCGGCAAACACCGCACCACTGACACTCAATAAAACACCTGCAATTAAAGTACTGGTTACTTTTTTCATTCTGTCTTCTCCACACATTTTGATAGAAACCGGGGGATGCTGCGCTGATCTGCCGCAATATCTGAACCTATAGTATATTTAAATCGACTAATATTCTTCAACCGCTAAATTATTAGTGTATATATTTCCTATACATATCAACTTCAATCACCACCCAGGAGGCGCCTCCACCAGCGGCGGCGGTTGCCTGGCAGGGATATCGGTGCCTCCAGATCGACCGGTGGCAGTTTCGAGAGTATCCAGCCAGGCAAGGGGGGATGGTCGCTGAAACCGCAGGACACACCGAGGTGGTTGGGGTCGAAAATTTTCACAAACCGCGGCGCCTGCATCGAATCCGTAAATACCACACCACAGTAATCTTTATCGTGTTCCTTGCGTAACAGCTGATCAATTTCCGTAAGGAAGTTATTCAGCAACGTCGTGCTGGCCGTCTGTTGCGGTGGTGCGTCACCCACCGCATAGATATACCAGTCATCTTCGGCATCATTACGCAGCACCGTCCACAAGGCATCCAGCTGCTCCCAGCGCAACATGTTTTCAAAACGGCCCCTGAAAGCCGATCTGAAAGGGTCTGCTGGTTGTTCAGTCATACATTCCTCGTTGCGGCACACATCTCTACGATTGTCAT
>CAMYIO010000064.1 GCA_947258515.1 uncultured Ectothiorhodospiraceae bacterium | reverse complement strand
GGCAAGTGCTCCATGCTTCGCCTAAAGCGCCTACTGTTGGTGCCCTGCCACCTGCATCCATGCAGGCGTCCCGGAGGGAGAGGGAAATCAGCCCACGCATCGACTTTGACGGGCAGGTATCAACCGTCATACAACATCACATCCGCGACGATATTCGCCCATTTCGAAAATTGCGGAACGGTAAAGATGTCCTGCCCGATGGCACGGTACATATCCGACACCAGCATCACACCCATCTCCCGCTGCGTAAAAGAACCGGCGAACTCCAGGATATTGCCGAAGGTGTCATGCGCATGGTCTTCATGCTTCGCACGAATGGCACGTCCCACCAGCGCCGCTGCAACGGCGTACTGCAGATCGGTTTCCTTTGGCACCCTGACCTTCTCGCCGCGTACGATGGCATCGATATCCGGCAGCTTGTCGAGGTTCTCGACGAAGGCAGACAGCTCAATGCCGGCGGCCGGGCCGACGCAGGCCTGCAGGGAGCCGGTTAACAGCTCCTGCACATCGCCGAACTTGTGCAATGCACGGTGCGCGAATTCCCAGGAACGCGGTGACGGAAAGGCGACCGGGTTATGTGCCGGGTCGAACTCGAACAGCAATTCCGGGCGAAAGCGCAAAAAGGCGATCAGGCGATCATCGATGTCATGTGCATAGGCCCAGGCAACCCAGTCATCCAGGTTGATGTCGACCTCAAAATGCGAAAAGCGGTTTGCCAGCGGCGCCGGCATGGTATAGGTCACACCGCGGTCACCCTGACGATTGCCGGCGGCAAAGATTGCCCAGCCATCCGGCACCTCGTAGGCACCGAGTCGGCGATCAAGAATCAACTGGTAGGCCGCCGCTGACACACTGGGCGGTACCGAGGTGATTTCGTCGAGAAACAGGATGCCCTGCTGACCGTGTCGTTCTGCATCCGGCAGCATGGAGGGTACCGCCCAGTCCACCCGGTCCTCGACCCGAAACGGTATGCCACGCAGGTCACTCGGCTCCATCTGTGACAGGCGTATGTCGATGACCGGCATGCCATGATGCTCAGCGACCTGCGCGACCATCTGCGACTTGCCGACACCCGGCGCACCCCAGAGCATCACGGGCGTATGCTGGCCATGGACTGCCGCCTGAAATTCTCGTTCAAGTGCCCCATAAACACCCTCTCCCTTCGGTACGCCTAAAGGGATGCAGGTGGCAGGGCAAAGCATGGAGCACTTGCCGAGAGGGCTGGGGAGAGCGAAGCGAGGGGCCGGGGACAACTATCCAAGAAAACCAGCTGATTTATAACCCCCTCTTCCTGTCCTTCCCGTCAATTGCTGCATTCATCGCCCAAAGCGCCTGCTTTTGGCGCCCTACCTCCAGCGTCCCTGCAGGCATCCCTGAGGGAGAAGGGACGCTTTGTTTATAGTCTGGTTGACGGCTAGCAAGATCAGTCAGGTTTAATGGCATAGCGCCCGCTACCCAGAAAGACAAGGGCAAGGGCCGTGAACAAATAGAAACCCTGCAACTCCAGCGCCCAGCCGCCGTGGTCGGTTAAACTGAAAATATCGTCCGCATGCGCCAGCCAGATGGCGAACAGCATATTCACAACCACCACCAGCGCACCGAGCCGGCAATAGACACCGAATACAATCATCAGTGGCGCAATGATCTCGCCCACATAAACACCGTAGGCAAGCGCGTTCGGCAGGCCCGCCCCCTCCAGCATCGAGCTGATAAAACCGAGGGTGTCGGGATGCAACACCTTGGCTGCCCCGTGGAACAATATAAGAATACCAACACTGAGTCGGATTATCAGTTTACCGAATGCATCATTGTGCAATAGATTGGTCATCACTATCCTCCAGTCAAGAGTCCGTTTGGAGCACTCACACTGCCTGTATCTGCATGCATTGTAAATACTTTTCGGGTAGCTGGATGGCTGCCCGGGTTTCGGCAGGCGGCGACTGTATTGCAGGGTATCCCGTTATTCAGAATGGCAGAGCGCATTCATCCGCGCAGTGCCGGCACGGTTCCCGTGTCGAGGTAATGGAGATAGTCTGTCATGATGCGGGCATGATCAAACGCAAGCAGCGGGGTGTCGTGCGGGTCGTAAAGCGCCAGGTGCCTGGCATCGTCGGCTGCCTGCGGCTCACCCAGTGCCTCTGCTATATACACGGCACTGGCGGTGTGCCCGCGTGAATCACGCGCGGGATCAGAGTAATTACCCAGCAACAGTTTCAGCCTGATATCCAGTGATGTTTCCTCGCGCGCCTCCCTGACCGCTGCGATCTCCAGCGTCTCGCCTACATCGACGAATCCACCGGGCAATGCCCAGCCAGGCGGTGGATATCGGCGTTCGATCAGGACGATTGGACGACCGGGACGATCAACCATTTCTATAATGATATCGACGGTGAGTAATGGCGTGACCGGTTTACTCATCAGGGCGGAAAGAGTCTAGCTGGCCGGTCTTGAAGCGGTGTATCTGCCGCCGGGCCCGCTTGTCCGGTCGCCGCTCATGTCTCGCGCCCGCCTTGCCCTGCAACCGCAGCTCCTCACGCAACTGTTGACGTTGCTGCTGACTGTCCTGCGACTCGCAGTAGAGGCTACGCGCCACCTCGGCCGGCCCGCGCTGCAACGACAGTCCGGCGATCGTGATTGCGAACGTGTAAGCCCCCTTGCGGATAGTGAGCTGATCGCCAGCAGCCAGTTTGTGCGCCGGCTTGATCCGGGAACCGTTGAGATGCACTTTGCCACCATTGATGGCCTGCATCGCAAGCGAACGGGTTTTAAAAAATCGCGCTGCCCACAGCCATTTGTCGGCACGGATCCCCGCATGATTGCCCTGTGCCTTTTTCATATTGATTGAGTCTGCTGGGCCGCAGCACCTTCGCGGGCCAGTTTTTTAAATACCGACAACGGCAAGGCGCCGTCAATGCGCTGCTGCTCGCCAAAGAATACCGTCGGTGTGGCACGCACAGCAAGTTGCTGTGCGGTAGCCAGGTACAACTGCAGGCGCTGCTCGTATTTTTCGTCGCTCCATGCCCGCGACGTCAACTCATCCGGCACGCCGGCATCGCGTGCCAGCCGGGTAAGGACGGCTTCATCGCCAATGTTCTGTCCTTCGGTAAAAAATGCCCTGAACAAGGCACGGTGCAGCGAATAAAAGATATCAGCACCGGCTTCCCTGGCCGCTTCAGCCAGCAGCAGGGCCTTGTGTGAGTTGGTTGTAAAGGTATGCGGGCGGAAGCTGATGCCCTCCTCCGCGGCCAGCACGGCCAGGTTGTCCATCATGGTTTGCCAGCGATCGCCGGAATAACCGAGCGCGTCGGTACTCATGCCTTGCGCCGGTGTATCCGGGTGTATCTCCAGGAAACACCAGTTGATTTTCAGATCGTAGTCGTCACGCAATCGGTCGAGCCTGACATCACCGATATAGCAGAAGGGACAAATGTAGTCGGTGAAGACCGTGGCAAGCAGTTCGGGTTTTGCGGTCATTGTATAGCCCAGCCATTAGCAGCCAACCATCGTGTCTGCAGGAGCGGATCGCATCCGCGAACACCACCGGATCAACAATCGCGCTTGCGAAGCGCTCCTGCAGGTAACAGCTACGCCGGATGGAATGACTCACTATTTTGTCATTTCCTGCAGCAGATCGTTCAGACGGTTGACGAAGGCGACCGGGTCTTCCAGTTGGCCACCCTCGCTCAGCATGGCCTGGTCCAGCAGCACGTTTGACCAGCTGCTGAATCGGGCATCATCAGCTTCGTCCTTGAGACGGCTGACCAGCGGATGCCCGGGATTGATTTCAAGATCCGGTTTGCTGACCGGCACATCATGACCGGCCTGTTTCAGCATTTGCTGCATGTGCACGGCCATGTCATGCTCACCCATCACCAGGCAGGAGGGCGAGTCGGTGAGACGCTGACTGACGCGTACCGTGTTGACACGCTCGGTGAGCACCTCCTGCATGCGTTTCACCAGGTCGGCGTACTCATCGCGGGTCTCTTCCGCCTGCTTCTTCTCTTCCTCATCAGCCAGCTTGTCGAGATCCAGTTCGCCCTTGGCAACGGACGCCAGCTTCTTGTCCTTGTATTCGGTGAGGTGGGAAACCAGCCATTCGTCGACACGGTCGGACAACAGCAGCACCTCGATCCCCTTGCGACGGAAGATCTGCAGGTGCGGACTGTTTTTTGCCGCCGCGAAGCTGTCAGCGGTGACGTAATAGATCGCGTCCTGGCCCTCCTTCATGCGGGCAATATAATCATCCAGCGAAACCGTCTGTTCCTCGCCGTCGGTCTCCGTGGTGGAGAAGCGCAGCAAGCCGGCAATACGTTCCCGGTTAGAAAAGTCCTCGCCGGGCCCTTCTTTGAGAACCTTGCCAAACTGCTTCCAGAAATCCTTGTAGAGCTCCGGCTCATCCTTTGCCATCGATTCCAGCAGGCCCAGCACCTTCTTGACGGAACCGGAACGGATGGTGTCGATCAGCTTGTTGTGCTGCAGAATTTCACGGGACACGTTCAGCGGCAGATCGTCCGAATCGACCAGCCCGCGCACGAAACGCATGTAGTAAGGCATCAGTTGCTCGGCATCGTCCATGATGAAGACACGGCGCACGTACAGCTTGATGCCATGGCGACTGTCCCGGTCATAGAGGTCAAATGGTGCACGTGACGGTATGTAGAACAGCGTTTTGTAGGACTGGTTGCCTTCGACATGACTGTGCACCCATTTCATCGGGTCCTCAAAATCATGCGCAACGTGCTTGTAGAATTCCTTGTATTCCTCTTCGCTCACTTCATTACGCGGCCGTGTCCACAGGGCAGACGCCTTGTTGACCACCTCGTATTCCGCTTCCTTTCCTTCTTCCACCTCGGCGAGCATTTCAATGGACAGCGGGATATGGTCGGAATACTTGTGAATGATACTTTTCAGGCGGAAACCCTCGAGGAATTCATCCTCGTCTTCGCGCAGGTGCAGTATCACCTCGGTACCGCGTTGCGCCTTTTCAACCGTTTCCAGGGTAAATTCACCATCACCGGCAGAACTCCAGCGCACACCGTGTTCGCTACCGAGACCTGCGCGGCGCGTGGTCAACGTCACCCTGTCGGCAACGATAAACGAGGAATAGAAACCGACGCCAAACTGGCCAATCAGCTGACTGTCCTGTGCCTGGTCACCGGTAAGGGATTCAAAAAACTGGCGGGTACCGGACTTGGCGATGGTACCGATGTTGTCAACGACATCGTCACGCGTCATGCCAATACCGGTATCGGTCACCGTGACCGTGCGCGCCTCCTTGTCAAAATCAACACGGATACGCAGCTCGGTATCACCGTCGTAGAGGGTGTCATTCGCGAGCGCTTCAAAACGCAGCCTGTCGCAGGCATCCGAGGCATTGGAAATCAGCTCGCGCAGGAAAATCTCTTTGTTGGAATACAGCGAGTGAATCATCAGCTGCAGCAGCTGCTTCACTTCGGTCTGGAATTCGAGGGTTTCTTTCTGGCTATCGACCGTCATACGTGCAAATTCCTCTGTTTACTTGATTGTAAACCACTAGTTGGGGGCTTCTTGCGGATTTTCAAGGCCGCACCGACAATTCCCTCGTGGCCCAGTAACCACTGCTTGCGATCGATCTCACGGCCATCGGTACGACCGGAATAGCCACCAATACCGGTGGTGCTGACAACACGGTGGCACGGTACGATAATCGACACAGGGTTGTGGCGGCAGGCGTTTCCGACGGCACGGGCGCCACTGTCGAGAGTGGCGGCCAGTTCGCCATAGGTGCGCGTCTGGCCCGCCGGTATCCGCATCAGCGCCTCCCAGACACGGCACTGGAAGGCGCTGCCCTGCAAGTCCAGCGCCAGCGTGAAGCGCTGCCGGGAATTGGCGAAAAACTGTTCAAGCTGCGCCGTGACCCGCTGTCCGAATTCGCTCGTTGCCGCCTTTAACAGAACCGCCCGGTCGACATAGTCCAGCCGGGTAACATGCTTGCCCCGGCAACGAACCCCCAGCCTGCCAAGGGGTGAGTCCAGCACGACATCATAGACGTTTTCGGTTTTCATCAGCCGCAATACCCCCCAAAAAAAAACGGGTACCCTGTAAGCGGGTACCCGTTTATTCTAGCCGTTAACTGCCGGTGCTGCGCAGGCTAGAGCTTTTCCTTGATGCGCGCGGACTTGCCGGACAACTCACGCAGGTAGTAGAGCTTGGCGCGGCGCACGTCACCACGGCGCTTGACCTTGATTGAGCCAATCGCCGGACTGTGAGTCTGGAAGACACGCTCAACGCCCTCGCCATGTGAAATCTTGCGCACGGTAAAGGCCGAGTTCATGCCACGGTTACGCTTGGCAATCACCACACCCTCAAACGCTTGCAGACGTTCGCGTGTACCTTCCTTGACCTTTACCTGTACGGTCACGGTATCTCCCGGGCTGAATTCCGGAATATCCTGTTTCATCTGCTCCTGCTCAAGCTGTGCGATTATGTTGCTCATGACTGATCCTCTGGGTT
Source organism: uncultured Ectothiorhodospiraceae bacterium (assembly GCA_947258515.1). Taxonomy (GTDB): domain Bacteria; phylum Pseudomonadota; class Gammaproteobacteria; order UBA9214; family UBA9214; genus UBA9214. The sequence goes on along the minus strand of CAMYIO010000064.1, from coordinate 6,633 downwards.
CTGATAATGGGCTATTGATCACTCAATTGCCCGACTCGTGCTCACTGATAAATTCGTTAAGTAATCGTTGCTGCTCTTCATTCAACTGCATGGCGTCCAGCAAGTCCGGTCGCCGTTGCCAGGTGCGTCCCAGCGCCTGCTTGTGGCGCCAGCGCCTGATGTCCGCGTGGTTGCCGCCAATCAACACCTCCGGCACCCGTAATCCTTCAGTTTCTTCCGGCCGCGTGTAGTGCGGGTAATCCAGCAGGCCGTCCATAAAAGAGTCCTGCTGCGCCGAATCCGCGTCACCCAGTGCCCCGGGTAACAGGCGCGTGACGGCATCCATCACAATCAGGGCCGGTAACTCACCACCACTGAGGACGTAATCACCAACCGATAGTTCTTCATCCACTTCCAGACCGATGAGGCGCTCATCGATGCCTTCATAGCGCCCGGCAACGAGGATGATGCGCTCAAGACCGGCCAGTTCCCGCGCCTTGCCCTGGTCAAACCTTTCACCCTGCGGTGACAGGTAGATAACCGGTGCCGCGACAGCAGCGGCTTTCGCCGCGCGTATCGCCGTACGCAGCGGTTGCACCTGCATGACCATCCCGGGTCCGCCACCGTAGGGCCTGTCATCAACACCCCGGTGCTTGTCTTCGCTGTAGTCTCTCGGGTTCCAGGTCTCAAGCAACAGCAGGCCGTTCTCGATGGCCCGCCCCTGAATACCGTAAGCACTTTGTTCCCTGATCATCCCGGGGAACAGGGTAACAACATCAATGCGCATCATTCTCGGGTCTAGTAATCAGGATCCCAGTCGACCCGGATGGTGTGCGATTCAAGATCAACTGATTCGACAACCTGTTCTGTAATGTAGGGAACCAGGTATTCCTTATCCCCTTTAACCACCATCACATCATTGGCACCGGTCTCGAACAGGTGGTCGACGACACCGAGTAAACGGTCTTCCCCGGTAATGACCTGCAGCCCGATGAGGTCACTCCAGTAATACTCATCCGTGTCCGCGGGTGGCAACTGACTTCGATAAACACCGATGTCCGTCCCCGTCAGCGCAGCGGCGGCATCACGGTCATCGCAATCTTTCAGTTGCACCACGATACCCTTGCCGTGGGGCCGTCCTGCAAGCGGCTCGACTGCCTGCCATTCACCCTTTAACTTAAGGTACCAGGGCGAATATTCCAGCAGGTTGTCCGGCAGGGCGGTAAACGCGCTGATACGCAGCCATCCCTTGACACCAAAGGGTGAGGCAATACGCCCCATAACCAGCAGTTCGTCTTGCGAAAAATCACTGTCGATGGCCATCACCGGTCAGCACATCCAATCGACCCGCCAGTCGTCTTGATTACTGTGCCCGATGATCCTTCAGGAGTTTTTCAACACGTGGAGACACCTGCGCCCCCCTGGCCGTCCAGTGATCCGCACGCTCGGCATCGAGGCGCAGACGCTCTTCGCCACCGGTAGCTACCGGGTTGAAAAAACCAATACGTTCGATATAACGACCGTCGCGGCGGTTACGGCTATCGGTTACCACGATGTGGTAAAAGGGGCGCTTCTTGGCACCACTGCGTGACATTCTGATAGTCACCATAAGAATCTGTATCCTCTGAAACTGAAAAAATAATGTGCCGTCAGGCGCAAGCCCTGCATCAGCAACCGTTTGTGCCGTCAGGCGCAAGCTCTGCATCAGCAACCGTTGAAAACCGCGCAATTCTACGCGATTCCCCGAAAAAGTGAAGGGGTGACGAGCATTTAGCCCGAATAGAACCCACATCCCTGACCGTGTATGGCATGCGGAGATCTGTCGGCATTCATTACAGAAACTCCGCCGGGCTGCAAACAATCTGCAATCCTCCTGCAACCTATTGTAATTCATGTATTATTTTTACTCGCGATATCGCGTCATGCCGACACCGTTCGCTATACCCTTGTCGAGTTTCCTTACGATATCAGCATAACTATCCAGAAAATATTTTATGCTTACGCGCAAGTTATTATATTCATTCTATTTTTATAAATTGGCACGTGGATTGCTAATTCATAAGGCGAGCACAGAAGAAAAATGATTCCGGTGGAGGTAGAGGTACAGCACAGAAAGAACAAGAGCTCATTGCAACGATAATAAAAATACTTTTGCGCAACGGCATCGCAATATACACAAGATCATAATAGATTATTGTAAATAACCGATTTAGCGCAGTATTCGACGGTGGCATTGCCACCGTTTTTTATTTGTGGGTACGCTAACTCAGGCGCCAGTACAACAATTTTTTTGTTGGAGCGGCGTCCTCGCCGCGATTCGGTGCATGACAAAAAGCAATCGCGCCGGGGACGGCGCTCCTGCAGGTGGATTACAGTCAGAAAGGAAACCCCTGCCCGCCTTGCGGCATCTTGCCCTTCATGCCGCGCAGCATCTTGCCCATACCGCCCCTGGACATCTTCTTCATCATCTTGCGCATCTGGATGTGCTGCTTGAGCAGACGGTTCACATCCTGCACCTGGGTCCCCGAGCCGGCCGCAATGCGCCGCCGGCGCGAGCCCTTGATGACATCCGGAAAGCTGCGCTCCTGTTGAGTCATGGAATTGATAATCGCGACCATGCGATGGACCTCGCGGTCATTCATCATAGACTTGGCGTTTGCCGGCAACTGGCCCATGCCAGGCAGCTTGTCCATCATCCCGGACAGGCCGCCCATGTTCTGCATCTGTTCGAGCTGTTCGCGGAAGTCATCCATGTCAAAGCGCTTGCCCCTGGAGATCTTGCTGGCCAGCCTGGCGACCTTCTCCTTGTCGACCTTCTGCTCGGCCTCCTCGACCAGGCTGAGCACATCACCCATCCCCAGGATGCGTGAGGCGATCCGGTCCGGGTGGAACGGCTCCAGCGCCGCCGTCTTTTCCCCGATACCGATGAACTTGATCGGCTTGCCGGTAATCGAGCGAATGGACAACGCCGCCCCACCGCGGGCATCACCGTCGGTCTTGGTCAGGATAATGCCGGTCAGTGGCAGGGCCTCGTTGAAGGTATGTGCGGTATTGGCTGCATCCTGGCCCGTCATGCTGTCGACCACGAACAGCGTTTCCACCGGTTGCAGCACCTCGTGAAGCTGGCGAATCTCCTCCATCATTTCATCGTCGATATGCAGGCGGCCCGCGGTGTCGATGATCACAACGTCGAAGTGCTTCTTGCGCGCGTGTACCACGGCATCCCGTGCGATGGCGACCGGCGACTGGTCGGGATGACTCGGAAAGAACCCGGCATCGACCTCCCTGGAAAGGGTCTGCAACTGGTCGATCGCGGCCGGGCGGTAGATGTCGCAACTCGCCAGCAGCACCGACTTGTTGTGACGTTCCTTCAACAGGCGCGCCAGCTTGGCGCTGGTGGTGGTCTTGCCGGACCCCTGCAGACCGGCCATCAGGATGACCGCCGGCGGCTGGACAGCGAGATTCAGGGCATCATTGGCCTCGCCCATGACCCGCACGAGTTCATCGTTCACCACCTTGACCAGGGTCTGGCCCGGGGTCAGGCTTTTCAGCACCTCCTGCCCGGTAGCGCGCTCCCGTACCCGGTCGACGAAGTCCTTGACGACCGGCAGGGCGACATCGGCCTCCAGCAGCGCCATGCGGACTTCCCGCAAGGTCTCCTTGATATTGTCCTCGCTCAGCCGGCCCTGGCCACGCAGATTCTTGATGGTCCTGGAGAGGCGTTCAGTCAGATTGTCAAACATGGGCTGGCACGTGGTTACCGGGTTGTCAGTTGACGGATTATAACCGGAAAGAAAACGCCGATGGCAGGTTCGTTATTACACCATTCTCGTGTGACGGTCAGCGCTTCAATGGCTTACAAAGTTGTGCGATGATGAGCCCATGAAATCAGGATGCCGGCCTCCGCTATGACAACCACCATCCCCGGGCTGCTCGCCATCCTGCTTTACGTCCTGGCCGGCAGCCTGCTGACGGTACGACTCACACGCGGAACTGGCGATAATGCCGGCCAGAAAACCCAGATCCTGATGATCGGTATCGCTGCGGTGGTGATTCATGGCGGACTGCTCTATCAGTCCATCCTGACACCGAGCGGAATGGACCTCGGCTTCTTCAACGCCGCCTCGCTGATCGCCCTGCTGACCGCGGTCCTGCTGTTGCTGGCCTCCTCCCGGGAGCCGGTCGAGAACCTCGGCATACCGGTATTCGCGGTGGCCGCTCTCAGTATCGGAGTTGACCTGCTCTACCCGGCCGACCGGATCATTACCAGCGGGACGCAATCCTGGCAGCTGGACAGCCATATCCTGATCTCATTGCTGGCCTACAGCGTGCTGGGCCTGGCGGCCCTGCAGGCGCTGCTGCTGGCCATCCAGGACTACCACTTGCACAACCGCCAGCCCGGCGGTTTTATCCGCGCGCTACCGCCGCTGCAGACCATGGAAGCTCTGATGTTCCAGATGATCCGGATCGGTTTTGTCCTGTTGAGCCTGGCGCTGGTCACCGGCGCCCTGTTCCTGGAGGACATCTTCGCCCAGCACCTGGTGCACAAGACCGTGCTCTCCTGCATGGCCTGGCTGGTGTTTGCCACCCTGCTCTGGGGCCGCTGGCGTTTTGGCTGGCGCAGCCAGGTGGCCATCCGCTGGACCGTGGGTGGTTTCGTGTTCCTGATGCTGGCCTATTTCGGCAGCAAACTGGTACTGGAGCTGATTCTCAACCGCTGACGGCCGCGATTCCTGACAGCCCCGCCGGAATTACGTAAACTGTTGACTGGCAATCACCACGAGGCTGTCCCCGTTTGGACGACATCCCACTAAGTGCACTTCTGCTGTCGCTGTTCTTGCTCATCCTGCTCTCCGCCTTCTTTTCCGGTTCCGAAACCGGTCTGATGACGCTGAACCGCTACCGGCTGCGCCATCTTGCGGAAAACGGCCATCCCGGTGCACGCCGTGCCGAGCGTTTACTCAAGCGACCGGACCGGCTGATCGGGCTGATCCTGCTCGGCAACAATTTCGTCAACATCCTGGCCTCCATGCTTGCCACGATCATTGCCCTGCGCGTCCTGGGCGAGGCCGGGATCGCGATCGCGGCCGGCCTGCTGACACTGGTGGTGCTGATATTTGCCGAAGTGGCACCGAAGACACTGGCCGCATTACACCCGGAGCGCATCGCCTTTCCGGCTGCCTTCGTCTACACACCGCTGCTGAAAGTGCTCTATCCGCTGGTATGGCTGGTCAACGGCCTGGTCAATTTCCTGCTGAGGCGGCTGGGGGTCTCGACAGAGGGCAACGGATCCACCGCCCTCTCCCACGAGGAGCTGCGCACCGTGGTCATCGAGGCAGGCGCGATGATCCCGGAACGTCACCAGGAAATGCTGCTCAACCTGATGGATCTTGAAAAAGTGACCGTCGAGGACATCATGGTACCGCGCAACGAGATCACCGGCATCGACATCGACGACGACTGGGAGGCGATCACCAAGCAGCTTGCCGACAGCCAGTACACGCGGATGCCGCTCTACCATGACAATATCCACCAGGTCATCGGCATCCTGCACATGCGCGATGTATTGCCACTGCTGAATCGCGAGGAACTCGACCGCGTTGCCTTGCGGCGCATTGCGCGCGAACCGTATTTCATCCCGGAGGCGACCTCGCTGAATCATCAGCTACTCAACTTTCAGCGCGAAAAACGCCGAATCGGCTTTGCCGTCGATGAATACGGCGACATCCAGGGCCTGGTGACGGTCGAGGATATCCTGGAAGAGATTGTCGGTGAGTTCACCTCGGACCCTGCCGCACATATCGAGGACATCATTCCACAGCCTGATGGCACCTGGCTGGTGGACGGTTCGGTCAATATCCGCACCCTCAATTCGGCACTGCAGATGCAACTTCCCACCGATGGTCCAAAGACCCTCAATGGCCTGATCACGGAATACCTGGAGATGATCCCGGGAACCGACACCAGCCTGTTACTCGACCAGCACCCGGTCGATATCGTGCAGATCAGGGAGAACACGGTAAAAATGGCACGCATCCATCCGGCGCTCACCGAAACCGGTGACCGGGAAACCGGGGACGGGGCATGAAACTTCTGTTCAATCTGGATGTCAGCGAAGATAAGCGGGTTAGGGCACGTCCCAGCGACTACCTGCGCGCGCTGCCGCGTGAACGGCAAATCGAGGAAGTCACGGAATTCCTGCGCTGGGCCGAAAACGAGGCCAGGTCGAACCAGGACCCCAGGGCACGCGCAGAGGCCGAGATCGGCGCAATCACCGCGCGTGAATTTCTGGAGAAACTGGGGCAGGCGGAATCCGGCATCTACACGGGCAACGATGACAGGAGCCGATCATGACCGACAAGATCGATAAAACCGAGGCTGAGTGGCGCGAGAAACTGACGCCGGAACAATATCAGGTCACGCGGAGCAAGGGCACGGAACCTGCCTTCACCGGTGTCTACCACGACTGCAAGGACACCGGCGTCTACCGCTGCGTCTGCTGCGATGCGCAACTGTTCAGCTCCAGTGACAAGTTTGATTCCGGTACCGGCTGGCCCAGTTTCAGCCGCCCGATGGACGCACTCAATCTTCACACCGAGACCGATAACAGCCATGGCATGGTGCGCACCGAGGTCACCTGCAAGCGCTGCGGTG
>CAMYIO010000063.1 GCA_947258515.1 uncultured Ectothiorhodospiraceae bacterium | reverse complement strand
ATCACGAGCCCGGCCGGCGGGCTTGACTGCAGGGCGCTGAAGGACACGACTCCGCTGTGTTGCGCCGCCAGCATGACGATGGCGACAAACAACAGCATTTCACCGGCAATGGTCCAGACAAGGTAGCGGCGTGCTGCCATGCGGGCATGTTGTGATCGAGACTGTGCGACAAGACCGAACGCGGCCAGTCCCATGAGTGTGAATCCGAGGTAGAAGCTCACCATGTCCTGCGCGACAATCAGGCCCAGGTTACCCGCCATCGCCAGCAGGAAGAAGATGCGATAGCGTGCACCGTGGCGCTCGTGTCGCTCACTGCCGACACCATACAGGCTGGCGATCAGCCACAGCAGTCCGCTGAACAACAGAAAAACACGAGCGGTGTCGTCCACGCCAAGCTCGACACCGAGCAGCAACCAGGGCAGCGAAACGCTGCTGCCGATCGGGACGATGACAGCCACGAGCAGCGCTGGCAGCGGCGCAGCAAGCATAATCCAGCGGGCATAACGCTGACCTGCAAGGGCCGCCAGCGCCAGGGGCAACAACCAGACCAGTATCAGGATCAAGCTGTTCACAGGCCATACTCCCGGTGCGCGATCAGTGTCGCCCACTCCAGCGGGCTATACGGGGCGGCGGCGAACAGGCCGGCCGCCAGTGCCAGCGTGGCAGTTACCACCGGTGGCCACAGCAGGGCCGCGCTGGTTTCGAAGCGCGCAGCCGGTATGTGCTCTGCCGGCCAGGCCGGGCCGGGCTCGCGGAACCAGGCCCGGTACAGCACGGGAAGAAAATACGCTGCATTGAGCACGCTGCTGATTATCAGCACCGGCATCACCCATGCCGCCATACCGGCCTCCAGGGCGCCCAGACCCAGATACCATTTGCTCACGAACCCTGCCACCGGCGGCACGCCGATCATGCCCAGTGCGGCGACGCTGAAGGCCAGTGTTGTGGCAGGCATGCGCCGGCCGACGCCATTCATCTCGCTGACCTTGTGAATACCGAGCGTTTCGGCATAGTTGCCGGCGGTAAAGAACAGCGTGATCTTCATGATGCCCTGGTGCACCAGGTGGACAATGCCACCGATGGTACCTATCGGCCCGAGGATGGCCGTGCCCAGCGCGATGTAGGACACCTGGCTCACGGTCGAGTAAGCGAGGCGTTTTTTCAGGTTGTCCTGAAACAGCGCCTTGATGGATCCATAGACAATGGTGATGGCAGCGGCGATACCCAGCCCGGTGAGCAGTCCCAGCTGGTCAGTAAAATTTACCCCGTAGACATCGTAGACCACGCGCACGATGCCGAAGGCGCCCGCCTTGACCACGGCGACGGCGTGCAGCAGTGCGCTCACCGGTGCCGGGGCGACCATCGCCTGGGGCAGCCAGCCGTGCAGTGGCACCAGTGCCGCCTTGACGCCTAGACCGATAATCAGCAGCAAGAAGATAACTTTCAGCTGGGGGTGATATTCAGCCGGCAGACGACCCAGTATGCCGCCTTCAACAAAGGCCGTCGGTCCCGCAAGCACGTGCAGCCACACGGTACCGATCAGCAGCAGCATGCCGCCACCCAGGGTATAGGCGAGATAAATCCGCGCGCCGCGCACTGCCTCGGGTGTGCCGCGGTGGGCAATCAGCGGGTAGGTTGACAGCGTCAATAACTCGTAGAAGATAACAAAGGTAAACAGGTTGCCTGCCAGCGCCAGGCCGACGGTGGCCGAAACGCACAGGCTGAAGAAGCCGAAAAAGCGGCTGCGGTGTGGTGCGTTTTCCAGGTAGCCGATGGCGTAGACGGTGGTGACCAGCCACAGCACGGTGGACAGGGTGACAAACAGCACCGAGAGCGTGTCGGCATGCAGCACCAGGTCGAGGCCGGGTGCCAGGGTCCAGCGGCTTTCGTAGACATGTTCATGAAACACACCCCAGATCAGGATGCCGACCAGCACCAGCTTGAGGATGGCACCGACAAGGTTGAGCGCGGTGCGCAAGCGGTGACTGCCTTCACGCAGGAAGAATATGACCAGCCCCGGGAGTAGCGAACTTGCCACTACCAGAACCGGCAACCAGGCGTCCCAGTTCATGTGCCGATCTCCAGCAGTTTCCACACCGGTGCGCCGCCGAGACCCAGCACCAGTGCCGCCATGGCGGTGAGCAACAGGGCCGGCCATTCCTCACGTGCCACCGTGACCGGCTGGTTCGGATACGGCTGGTGTCCGAAAGCATGGCCAAGCACACGGAAGATGTAGGCCGCGGCCAGCAACGAGCCGGTGGCGGTCACCACCAACCACAACCACTGGCCGGTTTCGACAGCACCGGCAAGTAATTGCCACTTGCCGAGAAACGCACCACTGGGTGGCAGGCCGATCAGGGCGACGCCGGCCAAGGCGATGGCAAAGGTGGTGGCGGGCAGGTGCTGGGCGGTACCGTCCAGATCGCGGATGGTGTCGTGACCGCAACGCTGCTGGATTACACCGATCGCCAGAAACAGGCCGGCCTTGGCAAAGCCGTGGGTCAGTGCCAGCATAACCAGTCCTCCCGCTGCGAGATCGCGGGTCGGACCGGGCGGCAGTGCCAGCAGCAACGGAAAGAACAGGAACAGGTAGCCAAGCTGGGCGACAGTGGACCAGGCCGCCAGTAATTTGAGCCGTTCCGCCTGCAGGGCGCGCCATGACCCCCAGAGCACCGCGCAGGCACCCAGCAAACCCAGCAGGTTGGCGGCCACCGGTGTGACAACGTTCGCGAACACGTCCAGCCACAGGCGCAACACGAGATAGAAAGCGGCCTTGACCACCAGTGCCGACAGCACGGCGCTGACCGGGGCCGGTGCGCTCGCGTGTGCCGGCGGCAGCCAGAAATGCAGCGGGAACAGGGCGGTCTTTAGCAGCAGGCCGGTGGTCATCATTGCCAGCGCCGTCCACGCAATCGGTCCGGGCTCAACCACACGTGGCAGCGTTGCCAGATCGAGCGTCCCGTAACCGGCATAGATCAGGCTCACCCCGGCGAGGAACAGCATCGAGCCCAGCAAGCCGACCAGCAGGTAGCGCAATGCCGCTTCTGCTGCGGCGCGCTTGCCGCCAAGCGTGGCCAGTGCGACTGCACTCAGGCCAAGCAGCTCCAGTGTGACATAGAGGTTGAACAGGTCGCCGGACAGGAACAGGGCATTCAGTGAGGTCCATAACAACAGCCACAGTGGCCAGAAGCGGGCGCGCTCGGAAGCTGCACTGAAGTAGGCGCTGGCGTAGACGCTGGCCGCCAGCGCGACCAGTGACGTCATCATCAGCAACAGGGCGGAGAGGCCATCGGCGCGCAGCGTGATACCGAGTCCGGTGCTCCAGCCACCCATCTCATAGTGTAGTGCGCCCTGATTGGCGACGCCAAAGAGCAGCAGGGCGGCAGCAATGGTGGTAGCCAGTCCGGCGCCAATCGCAACCACCGTTGCCGAGCGCGGCAGTAGCAGTGTCGCGACCGCACCGGTCAGCGGCAGGGCGACCAGCCCGATCATGGCGTCAGTCATTGTCCTGCTCCGCGTGTAGTCGTCGCGCCAATGCCAGGGCCAGTGCGGTGGCGCTCACCGCGACGACGATCCCGGTCAACACGAGTGCGTGTGGGAGGGGGTCCGGCGGTAGTCCCGGGCCGCGGTAGGCAACAGCGATGAGCAGCATGAAGACACCAGCGCCCATGACATTGATGGCCACCACCCGTTGCAACAGGGAAGCATGCAGTAATGCGCCCCGCAGTCCGAGTGCCACGATCACGCAAGCTGTCAGTCCATAGAGTACCTGTGCCGTCAGCATCGGGAATTCTCCTCACGCTGCCGGTTAGCCGCTGCATTGACAGCAGTCGACTGTGGCTGCCCCCCGACGAACGCCAGCAACAGGGTCGCAGCGATCGACAGCATGGCGGCAGTCTCGATCAACAGGATCAGGGCACCGGCCCACGCCGGTGGGTAGCCAAGAAACGGCCGCCCAAGGAGGAGCAGGGTCAGACCAACCAGTAAAAACACACCCACACCGGCGGCCATGATAATGCGCAGCACAAAACCGTCAGGCAATCCAATGCGGGACCGGCCCGTGAGGCGCAATACCACACCGGCGGCGGCAAGTGTGGCGCCTGCCTGGAATGCGCCACCCGGTGCATGGGCACCCACCCATAACAGGTAGCCGGCTGTGAGGATCAGCACGGGTACCAGCCAGCGAACCAGTCCGTCGAAAACCGGGCCGGCCGGCTGGTAGCCAGGGGTTGTCTGGCCCAGGGAAAAAATGCCGAGCACAGCGGTCAGCAGCACTGCCAGTTCCAGCAGCGTGTCGTAGGCACGAAAGTTCAGCAGCACCGCGGTCACCGGGTTGCTGACCCCGCTGGCCACGAGGTTGTCGGAGATGGCGCGGGGCAGCGTGTCGTGTGGCGCACTGCTGAGTGCATGCAGCAAGGCCCATGCGAGTGTGCCGGCCAGTGCGGCGCACAACAGCGTGACCAGCCATTGAAGTACCACTTTAGCGCCGCTTTCACTGTAGTTCCTGTCCGGGTTCGCATGCGTGTGCGAGGATCCAGGGGATTGCTTGCGCACCGCAGCCAGCAGTAACGCGCCGGACAAGCCGGCCCCGATGGCCGCCTCCGCGAGGGCGACGTCCGGGGCCAGCAGCCGACCCCACGCTACGGCGAGTACCAGTCCGAACGCCATGAATAGAATGACGCTGCGGCGTTCATCGGTTGTTGCGAGTGACGCCCATGCGAGGCCCACGATCGAGAACAGCAGCAATCCGTCGAAGACCAGCAGATTTGTCGTATTCAACGCCTTGTCTCCTGGCGACGTGCCTGGCGTGCGATCAGATGTGCGCTGGTAGCGCTGGCGGCGAGCACCGCCAGCCAGATCAGTAACAGCTTTAGTGAGGTAAGCAGATGTTGAGAGTGGAGAGCCAGACCCGCTGCCAGCAGTCCCAGTCCGAGGTTGTCGGCCTTGGTCAGCGCGTGCAGCCGTGTATAGAGATCAGGCAGGCGCAGCAGTCCGATGCTGCCGGCGAGGTAGAAGAACAGACCCGCCAGTATCAGGATAGAAGACGCGAGATTAATCATGGCGTGCTTCCTGCTGACCGGTAAATGCAGCCGCGGCCACTGCAGCGAGTAGCGCCAGTAGCAGCGCGACGTCAATCAGGGCCGGCTCATCAAGCAACACACTGAGCACCAGCAGCATGCCCACACCGACGGTGCCGATCAGCTGGGTGGCAAGCATACGGTCACCGGCACTCGGACCAAGCAGCACTCGCAGCAGGCCAAGGAACAGGCTGAGCATCAGGCCCGTTGCAGACAACAATAACAGCTCAGTCATCACCCGCCTCCAGTCTCAGACTAAACAGCTGTGCAACAGCCTGCTCGAGCTGTAACAGTTGTGGATCCGGACTATCGCTGCTGTCGAGCAGATGAAGCTCTGCATGGTCGCCGTCAAGGTCCGCGGCCAGTGTGCCGGGTAACAGACCGATGCAGTTGATCAGCAGAACGCGGGCCGATGGATCGCTGATGTGCAAACGGTAGCGCCTGAAGCCCGGCTCGATACGAAGTCTCGTCCCGAGGGTGCGGAACGCGACATCGATCCCGCCGCGAATCGACTCGCGCAGGAACAGGGCAAGAAAGGCAAACAGGCCGGTCAGGGAAATTCGCGGCAGTGCAGGGCTACCCAGGTGGACACTGGCCAGGGCAGCCAGGGCGACTGCCGGCACCCCCACTAGCCAGGCATCTGCCCGGCCCTGGACCATTAGCCACCACAAGCCAGCCAGTATGGCCATTCTTGCCATAAAATTCCGTATTGCCACTGCTCGGGTCTGTGTCATCTGCGTCGTGCTGTCCGGGTTCAGTTGCCAGTCAGGCGTATTTATCGAGTTTCGGATGTCTGACTGGAACCGGGGCGTGTGCCATCTTGCGCCGCCGGGTACGCTCTGCCAGAACGTGCACTAGCAGTATGGTTGCAGCGGCAAGCAGAGCTATTTTCAGGGCGACAAGACTGGCAACCATGCCGAACAGCAATATATTTAGAAAAGTCATATCGTTTACTCCTCTGGTGCGTTGTGTTTGCGTATTCGAACTCTGTTAACAGGCCTGCGCCTGTTGTAAATGTAGTCGCCGGGAAAAATATAAAAAATACGAATTAAGTGGAGATAAACATCGAAAAAAACGAAGAGTAGCTTGAGCGTGAAGATCGCACGCGCTGCGCCAGCCTGTACTTGTAGCCAGTCAAGTACAGGGTGAAGTATCAGGCCCGTTAGATTGGTTCTTTCGAGGAGATTAACAATTTGCCGCAGACAGGTCTAAAAGCTCGCGGATAAACTAGTCCAGCAGTCCATCAAGACCGATGACCAATAAGCCGAGCCCTGTTGTCCAAATGGCACAGGCAATCAGGTCATACAGTGTGTACCTGGCCGGTGACAGCCCGCTGATGCCGGTGAGTAGCGGTACCACGCTTCGAATCGCGGTCATTAGACGACCAATGATGATGGCTATTTCCCCATGCTTTACCAGCATTGCCTCTGTCTTGTCGAAGATGGCCTTGCGCTTGATGGCGAATCCGGTGTGGTGAAATCCGGGACCAATCCATCTGCCCAGGTAATATCCGCTGTGGTCGGCAATAGTGGCGCCCAAAAATGCCAGCGGCAATATTTGCAGGAGTGTCGCAATACCTTGCGTGTAAAGCACGGTACAAACGCTGAGCAGTATGGCGCCGGATATAAAAATGCCGATGCCGGGGCATGCTTCAAGAAATGCGATAGCAGGCACAATGAACAGCGCATACTCCTGGTGCCTTTCTATCCATTGCAGGAATATATCGCCGATGACATGTGCCTCTTGGGGAGAACGAATTGCATGTTAGCACTGGAGGAGTGATCGCTCTAGGGAACCTCTGTTCTTTCCATGCGAACCCGGGTTTGTGCAGCCTGATGTCGCAAGATTACCCGCATATGGGTACTTTGAATTAATATTGTACAAAATCTATACAAATATGCAAAAGTAATGTATAACAATACCACCGGCATGGACGAGTGCTGCCGGTAACGCTTTTTTTACCAGAGGATTTCATAGGAGAGAGAATCATGACCAAGTTTGTTAAGACTCGCACACGTACTGGCATAGTCCTTTCACTGACTGCCGCGGCGTTAATCGCGCCTCAAGTTATTCTTGCCGGGCCCGGGTGTATGAATAATCAGCGTATGTCCCAGGGCTACTATCCACACAGCCCCATGGGACCCCAAATGGCGTACGGACAGAGAACACCCTATTCCTATTACCCGGCACGGGCTCCGTATCCAGGGATGATGGCTACTCCCTACAACCGGCCAATGACCGCTCGGCACAGCACGCCTGCGGTTGTTGACAAGCCGGCAGTGGTTGCAACAAACACCGCACAGTCCACACCGACCACAGCCAGTAGCACGAGCACGCCAGCCGGTGAAACCGTAACCGTGCGCATCGACGGCATGCGTTTCGATCCTCAGTACATCACTGTTAAACCGGGTACCACGGTAACCTGGGTACACGGTAGCCAAATGCCGCATACCATCAGTGGTAACGCCGACGGGATGCGCTCAGGCACTCTGTACAATGGGCAACAATACAGTCATACATTCAAGGCAGAGGGCAATTACAACTATTACTGCGGTTTACACCCGTCCATGACAGGCAGTGTGGTCGTTGAGCAAGCCGCTACGGATAGCTGAGTGGCTACTGCGTCTGTAGACAATACGCCCTTCGGGGCGTTTTGTTTAAGGCCACGGTTGTACCGGCAGGACTTTCAAGAACCGGGTGCTCTGACAGGTAATGCGGTCCTGCCCGCGGGTAACAATTACCGGGGCGCCAGGTTGGACGACGCAGCGGGGCGCAGCCATGGTCCGGACGAATATGTTGCCGGTAACAAGTGATGAATATCGTCATCGCAGGTGGGTCCGGTGGCATAGGCGGTGCTTTTGTTGAGGCACTCGCCAAGCGACCCGAGGTTGATAAAATTATCGCGACCTGCAATCGCCACTCGTCTGCGCTGGACCATCCGAAGGTCACCTGGCATCGGCTCGATCTCACCGATGAAGACGCGATCAGAGACTGGGCGGCAGAGGTGGATGAGATTGACTGGTTGATCAATGCAGCGGGTATCCTGCACACCCGGGCTCACGGCCCCGAGAAGAGCATCCGGCAGATCGATCCCGCCTTCTTTCTGGAGAATATCAGCATCAATGCCTTGCCTGTTCTGTTACTGGCCAAGCATCTTCACGGCAAATTCCGGCATGGGCGGCCGGCGGTATTTGCAACCGTTTCCGCAAAGGTCGGCAGCATCGAGGATAACCGGCTGGGTGGCTGGATCAGTTACCGCGCATCAAAAGCGGCGCTCAATATGAGCATCAAGACGCTCGCCATAGAGTGGCGGCGCACCCTGCCCAATGTTGCGCTAGTCGCCTTGCATCCGGGTACAACGGATACCGCACTGTCAAAGCCCTTTCAGCGCAATGTCCCGCATGGACAACTGTTTACTCCCGAATACAGCGTCAATTGCATGTTGAGTGTCCTGGAAAATCTCACGCCGGCACACTCAGGTGAATTCCTGGCTTTTGATGGCGAACGGTTGCCGTGGTAACAGCGCCGGGAATTCAATGGTGACGCCAGGGAAAGACACTGGCCTTGATATGGGCTACAGTTAGATGCAGGCTGCAGAATAATAATATTATTTTTGTAGCCTATAACCAATAAAGCAAACAACTCTAATAAGCCCAGGTAGTAGTGGAGAAGACCATGTATATGAAAATACTCCCCGTTGTCGCCGGATTGATTTTATGCATTAGTGCAGCTAACGCTGGAAAAGGTGCACCCGATTTCGAGTCCTATGAATGGACCTTGATTAATGAGGAAGCCCGATGGGCGCCGCGTGCAGGTCTGCAGGTAGTAAGCCTGGGAAATCGTTTCTACCTGATGGGCGGACGAACACCTCGACCCCCGGGTTTTCCACCCATACCCGGTGACAGTGATATCTGGGGTGATGTCTGGACGAGTAATGACAAAGGTGCGTCCTGGCAGCAACTACTTGAAACCGATGATGCGCAACACTGGCCTGCGCGCGCCTATTTCCAGGCGGTTACCAAAGGCAGACACATCTATGTACTGGGTGGTCAAAACTTCAAGCTGGAACAAAACAATTGCCCACCCTTTGTGACGGGTTGCCCGCCCTTCGTTTCATCTTCTGATTTCTTCAACGATGTCTGGCGTAGCCGCGACGGCGTTCACTGGAAGCAGATGACTGATGCAGCGCCGTGGGAGGGGCGTGCCGGCCTGAGCAGCGTTGTACACAAGAATGAAATCTATATCATGGGTGGCTCGTTCAATGACGACCCGGCTGTCATTGGCGGTCCGCCGACACGTGTCTATTTCAATGATGTGTGGAAGTCACGCAACGGCCGTGACTGGGTAAAACTCACGGATAATGCGCCCTGGGAACCGAGGGCAGGTGCGATAGTGGTCGAAAAAAACGGCTATATCTACCTGCTGGGCGGAGAGGACGGATTTACCTGTTTGCCTGATTCCCCGCGCTGTCCGCCTTACTTCAATGATGTTTGGCGAACCCGGGACGGTGCCAACTGGGAACTGGTGACGACTGCAGCAGACTGGGCGCCGCGTCCCGGCCACCAGGTCGTGGTATTACTGAACCACTTTATACTTTTCGGCGGTTTTGGACTGAGCGAGGATCCGACTGATCCTTTCAAGGCGGCCAACCCCATGGACATCTGGGTCAGCAAGGATGGGGCCGATTGGAGCCAGGTCAGTGATTCTCCCTGGAATGCGGTTACACCAGAGGAGATCAAATACGACTTCGATGCCCTGGTGGTCAAGGGTGGCAAGCATGGACTGCGACCCTCCATTTTTACTTTTGGTGGTGACCGTGAAACCTTTGACTTCACTGATCCAGCAAACTACCTCAATGTGGATAACGATGTCTGGCGTTTTTCTCCTCCGCTGTGGATGACAACGCCGAACCGAGAATGATTTCTTCGATGAAGCTGTCCAATTAACGGGACAGTTTTGATCTCATCAGTACCGGGAATTCTCAGGTTTGCCTGCCATTGGTGACACAGGAAGCAATTTGCTATCTCTCAATATACTTGTCCGGTGCCGGATTGATATTGCACAATCGTGCCGCGGCTCTTGATATGGACAAAGGCTTTTTGTTGCCTCGGAATGTATGTTCAGCCGACAACTCCTACACCTGCAGATACTTTGATAACATCACCCCGAACGATTGAGCCCGACAAGTCCGTTGTGCTGATGACAGTGCTGGCCATGCTTGCGGTTAGCCTGTTTCTGTACCACGAATTCGACATTAAACAGGTGTTGCTGTTTCTTGTCGGCGCTGGATTGGGAGTAACGCTGCTGCATGCTGCCTTCGGCTTCACTGGCGGTTGGCGCAGCATGATTCGCGAGCGTCGCAGTGCTGGCGTACGCGCGCAGATCCTGCTGGTTATCCTCACTTCCGCGCTGTTTTTCCCCGTGCTGGGCCACTTGTTCCCCGACGTCGGTGCCCATGCCGCCCTCGCCCCGGTGGGCATATCGGTACTGGTGGGCGCCTTTCTTTTCGGTATCGGCATGCAGCTGGGGGGCGGCTGCGGATCGGGAACGCTGTTTACGGTTGGCCAGGGCCAGATGGATATGCTGATCACGCTTGCCTTCTTCATCATCGGCGCCACTATCGGTTCGGCACATCTGCACTGGTGGCTGGCCCTTCCCGGTCTGGGGACATTGTCCCTGATTGACGCTTACGGCTGGTTTCCCGCCCTGGTGATGCAAGTCACCTGCCTGGCCATCCTGTATGCCTGGTCGCAGCGCATGGAACGTCAGCGCTACGGCCGGGTGGAAACCCTTGGAGTTTTACACGGGGGCGTCAAAGTCACTGATCGACTGCTGTTCGGCCCCTGGCCCCTGTGGTGGGGTGTGGTCGGACTGGGTGTGCTCAATCTGCTGACCCTGTTGGTCGGCGGCCATCCCTGGTCGATAACCTTCGCCTTTGGACTGTGGGGAGCAAAGATCTGGTCGGCGCTGGGCGGCGATGTGCTCGCCTGGCCTTACTGGAGCACGGGCTATCCCGCACAGGCCCTGACGCAGAGCGTTTTGGCGGACCATACGTCCATCATGGACTTTGGCATCATCCTTGGCGCTGTGTTGGCCGCAGCGCTCGCTGGAGAATTTGCTCCAGCGGGTGCCCCCCTGCGCTGGACCCGCATCCTGGCCGCGGTAAGCGGAGGATTGCTGCTTGGCTACGGCGCACGCCTCGCGTTTGGCTGCAATATCGGTGGGTTGGTCGCCGGCATGTCCTCCGGTAGTCTGCATGGCTGGTTGTGGTTGTTGGCCGGCTTTACCGGGACCCTGGTTGGTGTACGCTTTCGGGTTCTCCTGCACCTGGATCCGCCACTGGTGCGCGGGCCATGAAAGGTCTTAATCGCTGGATCATGTTGGTCGTCATTCTACTGGCCGGCATTGCCGTGGCGGTTGACCATTTCAATCATCACCGCGTCAGGCCGGAGGTGCAGGGAGGGTTGCCGTTACCCGACGGGGATGTCGAAGTGGGTGGTTACGGCACAGCATCTGACAATACGGAGGAATAAAGCGATGCGCTTGTTTAACGCGAAAGCTCCTGCAAGCGCGCCATTCTTTTTTCACGACTGTCTGTCAGTTCGCGCTGAATGATGACCTCTTGTTCTGATAAGCGCTTGAAGGTCTGCAAGAACACCCGGTGTTTATCGGAGTCGGTGTCCGTCTCGAACATTGCTCGCCCGTTCGACACCTCGTAGCGCGTCCGCTCCATAAAGTCGAGGTATGCGATGCCCTGCCGCGATACCTCGATCACAATGTCGAAATATTTTTGAGACAACGCTCCGTCGATTTCATATTGAATTCCTGTATGGCCTGCAGTTTTTCTTTCTGCGGTAAATCGAGTTGCTCAATCTCGGCCTTCATTTGCGAGAGCATCTCCATTCGCCTTTCTTTGTGCTCCTGAAACACTTGACCGTAGTCCTCGAGTTGTCCCACGGCCGCAGGGAAACGTGACTTGTTCTCAAGAAATTCAGGATCGAACAGTGGTGGAATCTGTATCGTGGCAACCTTTCTGGCCAACTCCGCATCCAGTAGTCGGGAATCCCTCGCGAACCTGGACTGCAGTGTCAGGGCTGCAGAGGGTTTGCCCGGCATATCTTCCGCTTGATGCGCCTGTTCGGTTTGCATCTGCTTTTGGTTTTGATAGTTCCCAAAAAAATTCACAGCTGCCACGAGCACCCAGATACCCCACATGGTTGCATACAGGTTCGGCATGTCTTTGCCCGTGTATACGCGGTAGATTCCTGCTACCACCAACGTAAGGATGCCGGAGAAAACCACCACCGGGACTACGATTCCCAACAGATAGCCGACCAGGAAGGGTAGCGTAAGCGGACCGTCTTCCAGCATGGCAGTTGCTATTGCCAGCATGAAGCTGGCGACGATAAGGGGTGTGATGTGCTTCATCTGCAATCCGATAAACTATACAAGACTGATATACCCGCACTCAACAACATGCAAGTGCCTGTGTCAAGGGTGTGACCAGCTGGTCCTGTCATACTAAAGTCGGGCAGACAACCCGATTATTGACTGGACGCAGGCGCACAGCTCTGAAAGACTAGGGAAGCTTCGAGCCGACTTTAAGACCGGCCGTTTCCTGCAATACAGTTTCTGGGGGGTATTATCAAACCGATGCGCGGGCATTGCTTTCTGCTGCTGGCAACGTTGTTGTTGCCCTTCGCTGCCCCTGGCGCCGCTGAAGAAGACATTCGGATCGGCGTCCTCAGTCACCGCGGTGAGGCCGCCACCCTGTCCGTCTGGACCCCTACGGCTGATTACCTTGCTGCCTCACTGGACGGCTATCGTTTTACGATCGTACCACTTGCCTTTGACCGGGTGAATGGAGCGGTGGATTCCGGCGAAGTCGATTTTATCCTGGTGAACCCCGGGATCTACGTCAACCTCGAAGTCGAGTACCGGGTTTCGCGCATTGCCACCATGAACAATCGCCGCGGGAACAACGTCCCCTACAACCTCTTCGGCGGGGTAATTTTTTCGCGCCGGGACAGGGTCGACCTGACGCGCCTGGAGGATCTACGCAACCAGCGGTTCATGGCAGTCGACGAAACGTCGCTTGGCGGATTTCAGATGGCCTGGCGCGAACTCTATGCCAAAGGTATCAATCCATATCAGGATTTCTCCATATTGATATTCGGCGGTATCCACGACGACGTGGTCCTCGCCGTGCTGAACCGGGCTGTCGATGTGGGTACGGTACGGACCGATATCCTGGAGCGTATGGCCGCAGCCGGAACCGTGCAGCTGGACGATTTCCGAATCATCAACCCGCAAACCAACGCCGAATTTCCCTTTGCCCACAGCACGCGACTGTATCCCGAGTGGCCTTTCAGCAAAGTCCGGCATACGTCCAATGTCCTCGCCCAGCAGGTGGCGATCGCCCTTCTGCAGATGCCGAGCGATCACCCGGCGGCGCTGGCGGGTAACTATGCGGGCTGGACCATTCCGCTGGATTACGAACCCGTGCACGAGTTGTTTCGCGAACTGAATCTGCCGCCCTATCGGCTCTCCACCAGGTTCACTCTGTGGGATGCGGTCAAACGTTACTGGTACGGTTTGGTGATCGGGGTAACGGTCCTGCTGTTCCTGGGGATCGCGGCCTTGTGGGAGACGCTGGTCAACAAAGGTCTGAAGATGGCGAAGCGGCGATTGGAGCTGCAGCATGAACTGATCCTGAATTCGGTGGCAGATGGAATCTATGGCGTGGATCGGTCCGGAAATTCCACTTTTGTCAACCGGGCCATGGAGGAAATCACAGGCTGGCAGTCAAAAGAAATCATCGGTCACAACCAACATGAAATACTGCACCACACGCGCGCGGACGGGAGTCGTCATCCTGCGGAGGAGTGCCCGGTGTACGCCACATTTCGGGAAAACGCGCCGCGTTTTGTCGAGGACGACCTGTTCTGGAAAAAGGACGGAAGCAGCTTTCCGGTAGATTACACCTGCACCCCCATACGCGCCGAAGGTGGGACTGTCCTCGGCAGTGTGGTTGTATTTCGGGATATTACGGAACGCAAGGAAGCGGAGGAAAGGACCCTGCAACACCAGCTGCAACTGGCCCATGTTGCGCGCCTCAGCACCCTGGGTGAAATGGCCTCGGGTATCGCCCACGAGTTAAATCAACCTCTCACCTCCATCACGATGAACGCCCGCGCCTGCGTACGCATGCTCGACTCCAGCCAGTCGGCGGTCGAAGCCTGTCCCGATGTGATGGAGACGATCGCCAACGAGGCGGAGCGTGCGGGGGAGGTCATCCGGCAGATCCGCCACTTCATTCGCAAGGATCAACCAGAACGCCAGCCAGTCCGCGTCAGCGACATGGTGCACGAAGTGCTGCTGCTGATACGGGCCGACGTTCGGCAGGCGGACGTTGAGGTGAGACTGGAACTCGACCCGAATGCGGACTGGGTGTTGGCACAGGATATCCAGATCGAACAGGTCATGCTTAATCTGGTGCTCAATGCAATCGAGGTCATGGCCGAGTTGGCATCGGGAATCCGTCGGCTTGTCATCGGCAGTGCATTGAAACGTCCGGATATGGTGGACATTAGCATCAGCGACACTGGTCCCGGGTTGCGTGATGAAGTGAGCCAGCACCTGTTTAAGCCATTTGTCACCACCAAGCCCCAGGGTCTCGGGCTGGGCCTTTCTATCAGCAGCGGAATCATCGGCGCCCACGACAGTACGCTGGTAGTGGAATCCAAGCCGGGCAAGGTCGCGACATTCAGTTTCAGTTTGCCGTTGTACAGAGGGGATAGGAAGGTATGAATACTGAGCTGACAGTCTTTGTGGTGGATGACGACGAAGAGGTCCGTGATGCCATGAAACGGTTGATGAACTCGGTTGGACTCAAGGTGGAAACTTTTGCCTCCGCTGAGGAATTTCTCGCCCAGTTCGATTCTGCACGGCCTGGCTGCCTGCTGCTGGATGTCCGTATGGAAGGCATGAGCGGTCTTGACTTGCAGAAACGGCTCGCCCTCGAGGAAGTTCAACCGCCGATCATTATTATCACCGGCCACGGTGACGTTCCGATGGCGGTACGTGCAGTCATGGCGGGAGCGGTTAACTTCATCGAGAAACCCTTCAATGAACAGGTGTTGCTGGACAGTGTCCACCGCGCCATCGAATTAGATGGCGCCCATCGGGGCCGTGTGCTGCAACTGGCAGATATCAGCGCCCGTTTGGAATGCCTGACGTCGCGGGAACGCGAAATTCTCGACCTGGTGGTTGCCGGCAAACGCAACAAGGTGATAGCAAGCGAGTTGGGTATCAGCCAGTCCACGGTGGAATCCCACCGGGCCAAAGTCATGGAAAAGATGCAAGCCGAATCGCTATCCGATCTGATGCGAATGATGTTGTCCCTGCAGCCCTAGACATAATGTTTTGACCTGCCCAACCTCAAGCAGCGTGGGTTAAGCTGGGGTTGGAAACCTTTGGCTCAGAGCCACAATTGAGGAGGACAGGTCATGAAAGAGTTTAACGCAGAAGAAGTTCGGGTTGAAACAGCATCGGCACTGGAGACGGTCAGACGTGCACAGGCATTCGTTAGATATCCAGCTTACATAGGACTGGATGTGCACAAGGAGACCATCGTGGTAGCGGTGGCACGAGTGGGCCGAGATGCCCCGGAGTCAAGGGAAGAGATTGCCAACAAGCCGAAGACGGTGGCCAAGCTGGTCGAGCGCTTGAACCGGGAGTTTGGCGGTGAGGTGCTGCTATTTTGCTACGAAGCCGGTCCCTGTGGCTACGTACTGTACCGTCAGCTTCTGGAGCTGGGCCACGATTGTCAGGTGGTGGCTCCTTCGTTGATTCCCAGGAAGCCGGGAGAACGCATCAAGACCGACCGGCGCGATGCGAGTAAGTTATCGCGGTTTCTGCGCAGCGGGGATCTGACGGCGGTGTGGGTACCGGATGAGGAACAGGAAGCGATGCGCGATCTCACCCGGGCACGAAATGACATGAAGGGCCAGGAACGCAAGGCGCGTCAGCAACTCAATGCCTATGTGCTGCGCCATGGTCACGCTTGGCCATCGAACAAGACGCGCTGGACCCAGACGCACTACAACTGGCTGGAGTCGCTCAAATTCCCCCATGACTGGCAGCAAGTGGTGTTGCAGGAGTAC
>CAMYIO010000062.1:30838-35817 GCA_947258515.1 uncultured Ectothiorhodospiraceae bacterium | reverse complement strand
CCGGGGCAAAGCAGTGATGAGATCGAGACAGAATTGCGGCGGCTGTTTCGCGGCCATGTCGATGAGGTTGCCGGCTGGGTCCCGACTGCATGGCGGCCGGCCGTACTGTGGGTGCGACGACTGCCGGATCTGCCGGCGCTGCAATACCTTCTCAGCGGTGAACCGGTGCCGGCGTGGTTGCAGGATGATGCAGAATTGCGCGACATGGGCTGTCTGCCGGTTGAGTCGCGACCGGATGTCATGCAGCACTCCGACTGCGCTATCTTTTTAACGGCATCACAGGCGGGTGAGTCGTTGCCGGATGCCTGGTTGTCACACTGGCAGACACTGTGGCCCGGGACGGCACGGCAAAACCAGGGTCTGGAAGCACTCGGTAATGCATTGCACCACTACCTGCGGGTACTGCAGGCAGATAGCTGCGAGAGTGTTCAGACACGTTGTGAAGCGCTGCACGTGCAGCTGGTCAGCGCCTTCCGGCGCTACAGCTTTCAACCGGCCGCGGTGTTCAGCTCCCTGGCACTGACCGCGCTGGAACTGGCACGTCTTCGCGGTGATCTGCTGGTACGACAGTTGTTCGCGACCAATATGGAGTTGGTGGCATGAACCTGCGCCCGGCCCGTGCCCGCTGGTTCGAGTTGCTGGCGCCGCGTGAGGAGCTGGCCGGGGTGGTCGAAACGCTGGCGCGGACCGGCAGTGTCGAGCTGGAGATACACAGCGAACGCAATGTTCCGGTCAACCTGCCGGACCTGCAGCAGCAGATGGCGGAATTCCATCACCTTGAACAGCGCTATCAGCAGTACTGGCAGCGCGACGACCTGCAGCCTGCCACGTTGTCGGGCATGCCGGCACAGATACTCGAGACAGCACTAATGTACTTGCGGCAATGGGTGGCCGCGGCTGGCCCGCTGGTAAAGCATATCGAATCGCGGCAGGCTGAACGTTCGGAGCTGCTGCAGGTTGAAGACCTGCTCGGCATCGATGTCGAGGGCGAGATGGATTACTCCCTGCTGTCGGCTGCTGGACCATCGCTGGCCGTGCGCCTGTTCGTGATGCCGCAGGCATACCGACTGCAGACGATGCCGGGCAGCCTGCTGTACTGCCAATGCTGTTCGAAACAGTATGAGTACCTGCTTGCGGCGGGATTACCTGCGGACATCGAGGATTTCCGCAATGAAATCGCGGCCCAGAAAGGCCGCATGTTGACCCTGCCTGCGTGGCTGCATGGCCAGCGTGAGGCTGCTCTGGGCCAGGTGCGCCGGCGCCTGCAGCGTATCCATCACGAAAACACTCGCCTGCGCCGGCAACTCGATGCCATGGCCGGGTCGTATCAACTCGCCGAGGCGCTGGGGGATGTCAGACGCCTGGAATGGTTCCTGACGCATGTTACCGCATTGCCGGTATCGGAAAATTTTGCCTGGGTAAGCGGCTGGACCAATGACCTTGATGGCAAGTACCTGCCGCGGGCACTGACTGATGTGGGTGCCCACGCCATCGTGCACTACCCGCCACCCCCACGGGGTTTGCATCCCCCCATGGTGCTGCAGAACCCGTGGTGGGCACGACCCTTTGAACTGTTTGCCGGCATGATGGGTACGCCGTCCGGCGACGAGGCCGACCCCAGCCGCCTGGTGGCCTTGCTGGTGCCGCTGTTGTTCGGTTACATGTTCGGTGATGTCGGACAGGGTTTCGTGCTGCTGCTCGCCGGACTGTTGCTGCGCCAGCGCTGGCCGTTGCTGCGCATACTGGTTGCCAACGGCGCCGCATCGATGCTGTTCGGTGTCGTGTTTGGCAGCGTCTTCGGGCGCGAGGATGTGATCCCGGCCCTGTGGGTGCACCCGATAGAGCAACCCCTGGTGGTCCTGGCTGTGCCGTTGGCTGCCGGCGTGCTGATACTGCTGCTCGGCCTGTTGCTGAATGGACTGGAGTCCTGGTGGCGCGGTGAGCTGCGCCGCTGGCTGATGGTGGATGCCGCAGTACTGGTGATGTATCTGTCCTTGCTGGCGGCGCTGTACATACCGGGAAGCCTGGGCGTAACCGGTTTTGGCCTTGGCTGGTATCTTGCCGGCAGCCTTGACGGTACGCCTGACAAAGCGCTGGCAAAGACGCTTGCCGCACTCGGCAGCCTGGTCGAACAGCTGATGCAATTACTGATCAACAGTATTTCGTTTGTACGTGTCGGTGCCTTTGCACTGGCGCATGCCGGCCTGTCACTGGCCTTTACCATCATGGCAGAGTCAACGGGAAACCTCGTTGCCGGCCTGCTGATCATGCTGCTGGGTAATGTCATTGTGATTCTGCTGGAAGGGCTGGTGGTCACCATCCAGACCACGCGCCTGGTGCTGTTCGAATTCTTTATCCGTTTTCTGCGCGGCAGCGGCCGTACCTTTCGTCCGTTGTCCATGCCGGAATATGCCATCGCTATCAGGGAGTAAATATTATGTTTGCACGACTACAAGTCACCTTTGTTCCGCTGGCTATAGCGGCCGTCATCGGTCTGGCTGCCACGCTGCTGCTGTGGTGGATACCCGCGGCGGCAGCCACAGAAGCGACGACCGCGGCGTTGCCTGATGGTGCAATGGCATGGGGTTTTGTTGGTGCCGCACTGGCTACGGGCCTGTCATCGCTGGGTGCCGGCATCGCGGTTGCCAGCGTCGGCAGTGCCGCCATCGGTGCCCTGGCAGAGAAACCGGAACTACTGGGACGCACACTGATCATGATCGGTCTGGCGGAAGGTATCGCCATCTACGGCCTGATCGTTTCCATTCTGATCCTCAACCGGATTTTGTAGGCGCCCTGTTGTGAGTGAACCAGTCTATATGGGTGATGCCGTGAGTGCGGCCGGTTACCGGCTTGCGGGTCTGCGCGTGCAGGTGCCGGACACGGCCGAACTCCTTGCGCAAATCGAGCAGGCCTGTACAGATGCGCCGCTGGTGCTGCTCGGCGCCGACCTTGCCGGACAACTTCCGGTGGCGGAACTGGACCGGCTGCTGTCGCGGGTTACGCCTGCCGTGGTCGTGGTGCCCGATGTGCGTGGCCAGGCGGCGCTGCCGGATCTTGCAAAGCGCTTGCGGCAACAGCTCGGGGTGCTCGAATGAGTAGTGGCCTCGACAACAAGGTCAGGCACCTGCTGGACGTGGTGATACAGCACCGTGATGAAAAGTGTGCGGCTATCCGGTTGAAGGCAGAGACCGAGGCCAGGGCGTTGCTGCGGACGGCCTGGCGCGAGGCACGGCAGCGTATGCATAGCGAAAATGCCGAGACGCGCAGGCGCGTCGAACACGCGCTGGCCTCGCATGAGGCACAGCAGCAGACCCGGGCGCGTCAGCAGCGCCAGGCCGATGACGCGATCCTGCTGGTCGCGGCACGTGCAGCCTTACAGGCGGCACTGCTGCAGCGCTGGCAGCAACCGGCGTCACGGCAACAGTGGTGCGAGGTGCTCGTCAATGCGGCCGTGACCACCCTGGATGGCAAGGAGTGGACGGTCGAGCACCCGGCCGACTGGCCGGTGAGCGAGCATGACGCGCTGCTGCAACATATCAGCTCGCTGTGTGGCAAGGCGCCACGCTTGCAGGCACAGGCCGACATCAGCGCCGGTCTGCGCATCTGCGCCGACGGTACCTGTATGGATGCGACCATCAACGGCCTGTTGCATGACCGGGAGCGCAGCGATGCAGAACTGCTGGCACTCTGTAACGAGCGTGCCGGGGGTGATGCATGACCACTGTGCCGGAGTCACATCAGCCAGTTGCCGATGCCACCATTACCTGGATCAGTGGCCCGGTGTTGCGCGCGACGGTTGCACGCCCTTTCAGTATTAACGAGGCGGCGCTGGTCGGCGAGCAACAGCTGCTCGGTGAAGTCATTCGACTCGATGGCCCCTATGCGGTAATCCAGGTCTATGAGGACACCACCGGCCTGCGTCCGGGAGACATCATCTCCGGGACCGGTGCGGCCCTGTCGGTGCCGCTCGGGCCAGGCCTGCTGGGCAATATCTTCGATGGCCTGCTGCGGCCGCTGACAACACAGGGTCTGTATGTTGCACCGGGGATCAGTAACGTGGCAGACGACCACAGCTGGCCATTTCGGCCCCGGGTCACTGTCGGTGAGCAGCTTCGGGCAGGACAGGTCATCGGTGTTGTCAAGCGCAACGATGCGCGTGCGCAGGACTGCCTGGTACCGCCGGGTGTGTCCGGTACGGTTGTCGAGATTGTGCCGACAGGGAACTATTCCGGTGATGTGCCGGTGTGTGTACTCCGGGATGAGCAGGGTGACGAGCATCGCGTCTGCCTGGTGCAGCGCTGGCCGGTACGCAAGCCACGACCGGTGAAGGCACGTATCCCGGTCGAAGGCCCGCTGTTTACCGGGCAGCGCATTCTCGATTGCCTGTTTCCGCTGGCCTGCGGCAGCCGTGCCGCCATGCCCGGTGGCTTTGGCACCGGCAAGACCGTGTTACAGGAGACACTGGCGAAATGGTGTGATGCAGACGTGATCGTCTATGTCGGTTGCGGTGAGCGTGGTAATGAAATGGCCGGTGTGCTGGACGAGTTTCCAAAGCTGGAGGACCCCGGTACCGGCCGGCCACTGATGGAACGCACGGTCATCATTGCCAATACCTCGAACATGCCGGTTGCGGCGCGTGAGGCCAGTATCTATACCGCGGTCACGGTGGCCGAGTATTTCCGTGACCAGGGCCTGCGCGTGGCGCTGATGGCGGACTCGACCAGCCGCTGGGCTGAAGCACTACGCGAGGTCTCCGGACGCCTCGGGGAACTGCCGGGTGAGGCCGGTTACCCTGCCTACCTCAGCAGTCGGCAGGCCGATTTTTACGAGCGGGCGGCGCATGTGACTACCCTTGGCGGCGCGGTCGGTTCGCTCAGCATTATCGGTGCGGTGAGTCCACCGTCGGCGGACTTTTCGGAGCCGGTGACCACGCACACCAAGCGTTATGTGCGCAGCTTCTGGGCGCTGGATGCGTCACG